>CALCOP010000092.1 GCA_937897365.1 uncultured euryarchaeote | reverse complement strand
CGCATCTTTCCATGACCGCGAGCGTGAATATGTGCGATATTGAGCACAGGTATGTTACCTTCAACGTGGTTGACGACTTCCAAAACTTCCTCAAGGCTACCCCAGAGCTCTTGACGTCCAGATGTTTCAATTCCTATCTTCGAGGGAGTCCCATCCTTAATCCAAGGAAATACCGGGAACTCGTCTTCATCATCATGCCAGATTTCGTGAACCCGGTCGACGATTCCTGCAAAGACATTAGCAAGTTGTTCATTCGCAGCACTGCCCGGATGCATACCCCCGTAGTGTCCAGCATGGAGCGTGATGTGTCGAGCGTTGATGGTTCGAGCAGCCTGCAGGGTAGTTTCAATTTTCGTCATTGAGCGTCCACGTTCGACTCGGTTTCCGAGCAGTTCAGAATAGTAAGGACCGTGGATGTTCATTTCGAATTCAGTCTTGTTTGCTAATACTCCTGCTTGCCAGTATTGTTCGAAATGTTGTGGAGCAACCATACGCACAGTTTGGACTTCCATAGTTTCAAGTCCAAGAGAGATGATGTCATCCATTCCTTCTACGATAGTGCGTCCCTTACATGACAAAGGCACGCCAGCGGGACCGAGTTTAATTGGCATAATTCACATCCCCGCAGGAACAACCCAAGGGTCTTCCTATGATAATCCCTTTCGCTTGGCTGTCCGGCAAAATTCTCTTTTTTCCGATACCCATCGTAAGGAAATTGCATACGACCCTTGATGAACTCCCTCAACAGGGATAGGCCATGGACGAACAGGTTGAAGCGGCTATTCGCGCTTTCCAAAAGGGATTGCCCGTGTGTTTATTCGACTCTGAAAAAAGAGAAGGGGAGACTGATTTACTGTTTCCAGCCCAATTTGCCAGTCCAGCTACTATGCGACAACTTCGCATGGATTGCGGAGGGCTTCTCTTCCTTGCTATTGGTCATGAAATAGGTGAATTATTTTCACTGCCTTTCCTTCAAGACCTCCACACTCAACGCTCCCTAACCGAACAGTTCCCAGTACTCAATCATCTTGTTACCAACGATTTGAGATATGATGCTCGTTCGGCTTTTACTCTGTCTTTGAATCATCGGGAAACATACACCGGCATTACCGATCATGACCGGGCTCTCACCACGCAACGATTTGCCTTACTGGCTGGGGAACTAACCGAAGCTGGAATTTCCGGAAAAAGTGCTCAAGAGGCTTTAGGGAAAGAATTCCGAACCCCGGGACATATTCCCGTTTGCCGTGAAACCGAAGGTGGTCTTTCAATAAGGCAAGGACATACTGAACTTGCAGTGGGTCTTTCACGTCTTGCCGGTATGACGCCTGTCGTCATTGGTGCAGAGATGTTGCAAAGCGATGGCGACTACGCTCTTTCTGTTGATGATGCTCGTGCATGGGCGAAACAACGAGACATTCCTTTTTTGGAAGGGGCTCAATTAATTGAGGCATTACATTCTTGAACACAACCTTCCATTTTAATGCGGTAAAACCTTGAGGGACAATACTTTCACAGCAACAGGTGAGCACATGAAGCGGGTCATGGCGGTCGGAGTTTTTGACCTTCTTCATGCAGGCCATTTGCATTACTTAGAACAGGCAAAATCACTTGGTGACACCCTTACAGTCGTCGTTGCACATGACGATACGGTTCGTATGCGCAAGCACGAACCTGTAACCGGTCAGGATTTGCGCCGAAGAATGGTTGAAGGATTGAAACCAGTTGACAACGCCATAATTGGTAATCCGCCTGAAGTGCCTATTTTCGATATCTTACCAAAGGTCAAACCGAACATTATTGCTCTTGGCTACGACCAAGAACATGCAGAAGACCGAATACGCTCCAAACTTGAACAGCTTGGGCATGGTAAAATCCAAGTTATTCGAGTAGAGGGGCTTTCCGATGATTTAGACGGAACGCGTAAAATCATCGCACGCATTTTACAACTCTCATCATCCCCTAAGGAAGGTGAAGTCTAATGTTTACTGGAATCGTTCAAGGAACGGGAACTATCCTTGGAATCGATGCCAAACAAAGTATCCACACATTGCAAATTGAATTGCCCAATACGCAAGGCCTGCAGACAGGAGCCAGTGTTTCAATCGATGGCGTTTGTTTAACTGCAGTTTCTATTCAAGATTCGGTTGTTTTCTTTGATGTGATTGCAGAAACGATGAACCGCACCACGCTTGGACAGCTCAGCGTTGGCCAACATGTCAATGTTGAGAGGTCATTGAAATTTGGTGACGAGATTGGTGGACACTTACTTTCAGGTCACATTATGACAATCGGTATCGTTCATTCAAAGACCCAGAATGGAGAAGGTTTCGACTTTACAATACTGCTTCCAGCGGATATTCGAAAATACGTCATGGAAAAGGGATATATCGCTGTGGATGGTATCTCATTAACAGTTGGTGAAGTTCGTGAAGATGTATTCTCCCTTCACATTATTCCCGAAACCCTCCGTTTGACTACGCTTACCGAGAAGGAAATTGGCGATGCAGTGAATTTGGAAATTGATTCCACTACGCAGACAATTGTAGCAACAGTTGAGCGTGTTCTTGAAGAAAAAAAGGAGTTGATGTAATGCCAAATATTGCCCTCGTATGTGGTTCATTCCACCGTGATATGATTGAACAGATGCTTGAATATGCTCGACAAGAAGCAACGCAGCTCAATCTTGTCGTTGTTGATGTTGTTTGGGTTCCTGGAGCAATGGAAGTCCCGCTTGCTGCAGATCGCCTTCTCGCAAATGATGAAATCGATGGAGTTGCATGTCTCGGTATTATCGAAAAAGGACAAACACAACATGGTTTGGCGATGGGTCAAGCAGTCATTAAATCGATTATTGAATTACAACTGGTCCATGAAAAGCCGGTCGGCTTAGGAATTATTGGCCCAGGCGCCGAGCCCGAACATATTGGGCCTCGACTTGAACCGCATGCAAGAGCTTCCGTCGCCGCAGTATCTTCGATGCTTTCATGAACACGTAGAGGGATTTTAATGAGTGAATCAAAAGTTCAAAATTTTCTTCAAAATCCGGTTTTCCGTTCCTTCATGGCTTTTTCCATTTTCCGAGCCTTCTACGGCGTTGGTATCCTCGCAGTCACTTACTTCCTTTCCACATCCGCTGAGGCGCCATGGTACGTTTCGGTTGGTTTCCTTCTTTTTTCCATGGTATTTTCCCGGTGGCTTTTCAAACGAATTAAAGGACGGAAAAATCTCAAAACGAGTTCTAACGTTTTGATGTCAATGTTCAAATGGTGAATCGCCCCGTAAGAAGTTTGTAGGGGATTCATTCCATGTCAACAGTTCACAATGTCATCATTATCGGTTCAGGTCCAGCGGGTTATACTGCAGGCCTCTATGCTGCTCGAGCAATGCTCGAGCCACTTATGTTTGGAGGCTACATGTCAGGGGGTCAATTGATGCTGACATCAGATATAGAGAACTTCCCGGGTTACCCGAAGGGTATTGGTGGTCCTGAGATGATGATGGAATTAAGAGAGCAGGCCGAGCGATTTGGGCTTGAAGTACGGGATCAGAACGTGGAATCAGTCGACCTCTCAGAAAGACCATACAAGGTGGTTGTTGAGGGCGAAACCTTCCTTACCCACGCAATCATTGTCTCAACTGGTGCAGAATCTATCTGGTTAAACGCTCCAGGTGAAGAAGAACAAAAGGGTCGTGGAATTTCAACTTGTGCTACTTGCGATGGTGCTTTCTTCAAGGACGAAGAAGTGATGGTCATTGGAGGTGGAGATTCAGCGTGTGAAGAGGCGACATTCTTGACAAGATTTGCTTCCAAAGTGACGCTTGTCCATCGTCGAGACGTCTTCAGAGCCTCTAACATCATGTACGAACGTGCAGTCAAGAATGAAAAGATAGAGATCAAGACCTTTAGACAAGTCAAAGAATGGCTCTCCGATGAAAAAGGTTTGACGGGGGCGGTTCTCGAGGACCCACGTAATGGAGAAACAGAAAACATAGACGTCACTGGCGCCTTCATCGCTATCGGTCACAAACCAATTACCGGGTTCCTCGGTGGTCAAGTCGAAGTTGATGAGGAAGGATACATACTTCACAAAAATCACACCATGACCTCTGTCGATGGAGTCTTTGCTGCGGGCGATGTTGTCGATACCCGTTACAAGCAAGCGATTACTGCTGCTGGTATGGGATGTCAAGCCGCTATGGATGTTGAAAAGTGGCTTGAAGACCAACATTAATCTCTCAATGAGTTTATGTCCAAGTCGTTCTTGGACTGTTTGGGATTGCTTGTGGATATCGATGTTCAGCGTTATGCTCGCCACATCTCTTTGCCTCAAGTTGGATTTGAAGGCCAGCGTAATCTCAGTCAGTCTCGAGTTCTCGTGGTTGGTGCTGGTTGTCTTGGAAGCCCAGTTCTTCTTTATCTGGCAGCTGCTGGAATAGGCCACATCGGAATTATCGATGATGACTGCGTTGATTTGTCCAACCTTCAACGTCAGGTTCTGCATTCAACAGCAACTGTCGGCCAACTGAAGGTCGAATCGGCGAGTAATCGACTTCTCGAATTGAACCCGGATCTCAAAGTTACAACTTACGGCGTTCGATTGGCTCCGGAAAACATTGAATCTATCCTTGATGCGGGTTGGGATGTTGTCATTGACGGAACTGATAATCTTCCAACTCGTTATCTTCTTGACGATGCATGTTTTTTGAAGAACATACCCTGGGTATATGGTTCTATATATCGTTTTGAGGGTCAAATTAGTGTGTTTAATTACCAGCAAGGGCCGTGCTATCGCGATTTATTTTCTGAAGTCCCCCCACCTCAATCTGTTCCATCATGTGAAGAGGGTGGAGTGCTCGGAGTATTGCCGGGTGTTATCGGCTCATTACAGGCCAATGAAGCCATCAAAATCATACTTGGATTAGGTGAAGTTCTCAATGGCCGACTGTTGCTTTATGATGCGGAATTGATGAATTTTCAAACACTGTCATTCACGCACAATTCTGAGAGGGAAACAATTCACAATTTATCGTTAAGTACTGCTATGTTCAATGACGATGCCTGGTGCATGGGACTCACTGGAATGGGTGATGTTGATGAAGGAGAAACTTCCAGCGGTGGAATGATGTTCAAGTCAATTTCCATGAATGATTTCATCAAACGTAGAGATACCGGTTGGGCGCCGTTTATTCTCGATGTTCGCTCCGATGGAGAATATCTGCAGGCGCGTACTGCTTCAAGTGATTTACAAATCGATCATGAATCTGTTCTTACTATGACAGATTCGATTCCTAAGGACCGAGAAGTCGTTCTTCTTTGTCGCAGTGGAATGCGTTCTCAAATGGCTGCAATGTATCTTATTCAAGCCGGTTACGATGGCTCATTTCTCTACAACCTTGAAGGTGGTATTATGGCTTGGCAGTCTCTTCGACCCGAGGAAATCATACTCGGTTAATTCGGTAAGTGCTGAGAGTCAGCGAACTGTTGTGTCAACTCCATTCTCAGGGGTGAGGTTCAAGTCTCAACAGCCACCCCTGTCGCTCAAGGGAGGGACTCAATGGCCAAAGTAATCGTAGCGGACGAAAATGAAGGTCGCCGTTCCCTTCTCGCAAATACTCTCGAGCGAGAGGGTTTCGAAATAACTCGTGCTGCGACGCTTCGACAAGCCGAAGGGACTGCTCTCGCCATTATGCCTGAAGTCGTCCTAATCGATGGTGAATGGAAAAATGGCGATGCAATGGATGCTTCTCAACGTCTAATGAGCGATCCTGAATTCGCTTTCAAGTGCCGTATAGTGATTCTGGCACGGAATGTTTCACAAGAATACCGAGTGAGTGCTGCGCAATCGGGAGTTGCAGAAGTTATTCCAAAGCCTGTTGACATGAATGCCTTGATTCAACAACTGAATAAGCACACTCGTAAGCAATTCGTCCCTCCTCCTGCTGATGTTTCTACCGCACATGGCGGTGGCGGAAGTTTTGATGTTTCCATGACGATGGGAGACAGCACATGGGCCCTACCTATGTTGAAAGGCCTTGTAGGGCCGGAGAAAATTAACACTGATTTCATCGATGAAATATTATCACAAATGGATGAGGAAGGTTTGGAAGTCGACACAGAACTCGATACCTCCGCAATGTCTTCAATGCTGCGTTTAGCACTCAATAAATTGGTTGAACAAGCAAGTGCCGACGGTGAACTCACGCCTCCGAAGGAAGGGGGCGAAGAGCATGTTTCCAAGCAGGAAACACTGCCAGGTCCTTCTTCTCCAAGTCAAGCAAAGCGAGGACAGCCTTTGGGCGGTGATGCGAAGAAAATGATTCAAACCATTTCCTCGCCAATGGAAAGTATCCTTGAAAAACAAGCACAGGGAATTGCCGATGAAGTCGAAGAGATGATGGATTCAATCCTTGATGAAGAACCGGATTTGGTGGCTTTACATGGATTTGAGACGATGGTCCCCATCGATCCAGAGGTCCTCACTATGACTCGATTAACGACTGAGCTTGTAGCGGACCTCATGTGGAAACTCGGCCAAAGAGGAGCAGTTTCAGATCTTACACTCCTTACTCAGATTGAAGATGCTGCTCAGATGATGGCTGATGTTTTGGATTCCTTACCTGTCATTGAAGAAGAGGAATAAGCATGGCGAGATATCCAATTCCTCGACCAAATGAATTGATGCTTGTTGACAGAAAAGAAGAATTGGATGTGCTCAAAAAAAGCCAGCCACACATCTACCGTTGGAGGGCTTTGTTTGGTTTCATCATGCTTCTCTTCTGCGCTATTTGTGGTTTTTTACTGTTTAGGGACGCTCAAAACATTTTGTTATGGTTCGAGAATTTAGGCCCCATGGGTCCAGTATTCTTTACACTTGGACTCTCACTTGCAGTCATCATCATGATTCCCACACCATTGATTAAAGTCTCTGCAGGGGCAATCTTTCCATTTTGGATTGCAGCAGCCGCTAATTTTCTTGCATCATTAATAGGAGGACTCATCGCATTTCTCCTCGGAAGGTGGCTCTTTCGAGAAAGCATTCAGCGTTCGCTCAAAGAGGATTCACGTTTGCACAATATCGAACAGGCTTTGACAAACGACGCTATGAAAATTTCAATCTTAGTTCGCCTTTCGCCTTTGATACCAGATGAATGGTTGAATTATTTGATGTCTGCAACGCCAGTAAGTCTTCGTGTTTACATGATTTCAAACTGTTCAGGCATTGTTTATTCATTGGCATATGCATACTATGGCCATGCGCTCGGGAAATTTGCTTTGAACTCATCTGGAATTGAAAACATGAATTCTACACCCATGGGCAATGCAATGCTTTTGCTCGGAATCCTCGCATCAATTCTCGCTACCGTACTTGTCACTCGAGCCTCAATGAAGGCTCTGAAAGAAGCGATTCCTGAAGAGGAATGAGGAGGGTATCTCCTGATTCCTGCCGTGGCATTCAGCCGCTGTGTTTGTATGTGTGTGGCCTTTGGCCAAACCATGAGCCAAGGGGATTTACCCGTCATCCATGGGGCCGGTTGGAAGCCTGATGAGGCGTTAACCTTCACTCAACCTTTGCTTGCAGATGCTGCGAGGACGGAAATTTTACGATTTGTTGCTCAACGACACGATGGCCATCTTTTCCTCGTTGCTAACGTGTGGGACGTCTTAATTGAGAACGAATCAAAACAATTCGAGGGCCCTTCTTGGTATACATTCAGCCAGCGTTTTATCGATTCTGTCCAACGAGGCCTCGTGGCTCAGGTTGATGCGAAAATGAAAGATGATGTGGAGGTTGAAGTTATCCCGAGGCGAAGTTTAACCGAATTTTTAGATCGGAGGGCACAGCACTTCCTTCTCGATTTACGCTTGGTTTTTCGTCGACTTGCTCATTACATGTCGGTCACGATAGAACAACGTATTGAATGGCAAACAATGATGACGCGCACTCGAATACTCGACACAGAACTCAAATCGATTTACACTGACGGAATTGAGACACCAGATGGGTCCTCATTCGGAGGCAAGGGCTTCCGTTCAACCTGGCAGGAAGGCGTTGTGGCTGTTGCAACAGCACTCAACCGTCAACCCGATGCTCCACGCCATGCTCGCCCTGGTAAAGGATACGACGGCGACCTTGTCGCTCCAATGATTCGAGATATTGGTCTTGGACTTGCGATGGGCGATACTTCCTTGGATGTCATGGCAGCTAATCTTGGAAAAGTTGGTTCGAACCAAAACGGAGGTTGGGATGATGCAGGAGGTCGTGACTTGCATGTCGGTGCTTGGCATGTAGGCGTTTTACCCCCTACTGCTCCCCTTCCTATCGCCAGTGTAACGATGACGGGTCTTGCTTTTGCTGCATGGCGCCAGAATCTCAATCGTTTCCAAGTCGCTTGCATCGGTGAAGGTGCTTCCTCATCTGGAGAATTTTGGGAAGCGATGAATCTCGCAGGTGCTCGAGGTCTACCCATAACTTACATTCTCCAAAATAATCAAATTGCTCTTGACACATCACCTACCAAGCAATCAGGTGTCGAGGTTTGGGCTGACAAAGCCGATGCAATGGGTTTCCCTGCATGGACCATTGACGGTTCAGATCCTGCTGCTTGGTATGCCAGTACGGCTTGTGCCCGTGAGTTTGCTTTGAATGGCGGTGGACCGACGCTTATCCACGTTGAAACAATGCGTGGTTGCGGTCATGCTCATCACCATGATGACTTGTATCTCGGTAATGAATCAGGTACGCCCCCCGGTTATGTGGATAGAGAATTACTGGCATATTGGGAGGCAAAAGACCCCCTCCCGACTCATCGAGCATTACTCCTTGATCTTGGTCTTGATGAATCCATTTTGATCGAGATGGAAGAAAAAGAACAGAAAGACATCCAAATTGCTCGAGAAGAAATCGAAGAGATGCCATGGCCTGAGCCGGAAACTGTCGTAAAGGGTGTGACGCTCCTCAATGATGCAGAAACGCATGAACAACGCTTCAACCGTTTATCTCAGCCAACCCAAATTGGGCAGTCTGAATCTCCTCTGGGTTTGGGAGTTACAACGCTTGACTATGTTGAGAAGGGAGGTTGGACCTATGCTCGAGCAATTCAGCAGGCAATGTCCGACATAGCGACTCGTCATGGAGATGATTGTATGTTCATCGGCGAGGATATGGAAGTTGCAGGCGCTTTTGGGATGAATATGGCTTTGAAGAATGCTGGTCATACTGAGAAATTACTTGACATGCCTCTTTGTGAAGCCGCGATTGTACATACTGGTGTTGGAGCAGCACTTTCGGGAATGCGCCCCATGGTTGAAATTCAATTTGGTGGATTTGCTGCTCTCGGATTTAATGCTCTGGTCAATAATGCGGCCATGCTTCGATGGCGCTGGGGTGCCGATTGCCCAATGACAATACGAATTCCTTTGGGTGGACATACCCGTTCAGGTCCGTTTCACGCAAATATGATTGAATCCTGGTTTGCCAATGATCCAGGATTGGTTGTAGTCGCTGCTGGAACTCCACAAGATGCATATGATCTGTTGATGGAAGGTGCGGAATTGAACGACCCTGTCTTATTCTTGGAGCACATTGGATTGTATGGGCTTCGGGGAGGCTTGACTGGATGGGGGCAAAATATCAATCAAAATGTTGACACCGAGACGGTCAAAAATGCCATTGAAAGTGGTGAGCGTTACAAAATTGGAAAAGCTGCCGTTGTACGTGGTGGCCGAGATGTGACCTTGGTTACATGGGGTTCAATGTTGCATGTTGCGCTACAAGCTGCCGAAGAACTCTCCTCAGAAGATATTGAAGTTGAAATTATCGACTTGAGAACGCTGCTTCCATTCGATGCGCAGACATGTATCGATTCAGTTCAAAGAACGGGCCGTCTTGTCGTTCTTCAAGAGGGCCAGTGGTGTGGAGGATTAGGGCATAGCATACAAAGTCGAATCTTGGAATCATGCTTCTATTCCCTCGAAGCAGCCCCTCTCGTCATTGGTGCTGTTGATACGCCTGTTCCTTTCTCTCCTCCCCTCGAAAACTTCACAATTCCCACCACTGAGCATGTTCGTAAAGTTTTGAGGTTCACCGTACAATCGTGAGCCAGCTCTCCTTCAAATCAATGTCCTTCATGAATTCTGTTCCAATAATGCCCACTCCTCGCCCGTAACAAGGTTCTCTTTTGATATCATCTAATGATGTTCGATTAAATGATAATTTAGTCACCTTCTGATAACAATGGTGAAGAAGGAAAGGTTACTGGTTCAACCATGGGGTCCGAAGAAAAAGTGATGGGAATCGCTCAACTTCTTCACTTCCAAACCCTCGTCACGACTGGGGCGTTATTCCTCGGAATTATTGCCGTACAGCTTTTTTCTTCTGAAGCAGGATACGACAGTCTGCTCATCACCTTCATCATCGCTTGTTTAGCTCTCGGCTTACTGATTTATTCTGCAGACTTCTTCATTGAGGGGGCGAAGGGACTAGCTCGCCGAGGTGGTTTGCCGGAGGTCGTCATCGGATTGACCATTGTCTCAATTGGAACTTCATTGCCAGAGATTCTCGTGACAACAACGGCTGCTTCAGATGTGGCTGTGAAACCTGAAGTTGCGGATTTCGCAATTGGAGGGATTCTCGGCTCAATTTTTGTTCAAATCACATTAGTAATGGGTATCGTTGTCGTCAATAAGGGGCTCAAGATTCGAGAATCTTGGTTGAAGCGTGATGGCCTCATTATGTTACTTTCAGTCTTAATTCTCACTTTCTTTTTACTTACCGAACATACCTTAGAGCGATGGGAATCAATGATATTGGTTACCTTGTATATTGTCTATATCTCATGGT
>CALCOP010000091.1 GCA_937897365.1 uncultured euryarchaeote | reverse complement strand
AATACTGTGGTACGAGAGTCCACGGGAAAGGAAGTCACTGTGCCCCTCTTCTTTCTCTTCGAGTCTATCCTCAAATTCCCACTTCGGTGGGCGCTAGGCCGGTGCTCCTTTGGAGTGCCGGCCTTTTTTGCGTTCAATAGAACAATAACCAGCACCCAACACGCTCTGCTTGGAGGAAGTCTCATGCCAATTGATACTGCGGACATTTTCGGAAGCGACCAAGTTGGTATTCACTTGGCAGCAGTTGGAAATATCCTTCTTCATCCCCCAGAATTACCTCAACATATTCTCGACATTTTCGAGGCAACCCTACAACTTGAAATGCATCCGATTTCCATCGGTGGTTCAAATCTCATAGGTGCACTTGTTGCTGGTAATTCTCGTGGAATGGCAGTAGCTGACATCGCAAGTGAATCTGATATCGATATGCTGACTGCGTTCGGTGATGTTGTTGTGATGGAGGGTGGCGTTAATACTGCTGGAAACCTCTTGCTGGTCAACGAACAAGGTGCTGTTGCATCACCGAGTATTCCAGAAGATGGCCTGGAGATAATGGCTGATGTCATGGGTGTTCAAGTCGGTGTTTCTACCATCGCTGGGCAGGATGTTGTTGGTAGCCTTGGGGTCTGTAATGATCAGGGAGTTCTCCTTCATCCAGATGTTTCACCAGAAGAGGTTCTTGTTATCCAAGAGGTTCTCGGTGTGCCTCCCATGGTTGGCACTGTCGCCTTCGGCTCACCATATGTGGGGGCTGGTGTTTGCGCCACGAACAACGGCGCTGTAGCAGGTACTGAGACTACTGGTCCTGAATTGAATCGTATGGAAGATGCCTTAGGGCTCATTTAGCCCTTCATTTTCGACTGAAATGTTCAAAGGCCTTTGTCGTTGGTCATAGCCTATGGCAGAGATGCTCTATCAAGGTAAAGTGAAGCAAGTTTGGTCTACAGATGACCCCGATATTCTCGAATTTCGATTTACGAATCAAATTTCTGTATTCGATCAGATCATTCCGTCACTCATACCACGTAAAGGGGAATCTCTTAATCGGACGACAGCGCACTGGTTCAAATTGATTGAGGAGGAAGGAATATGTGGAACTCACCTCGTTGAAGTCAATGCTGCAGATCGTTGCCTTGTTCGCAAAGTCGAAGTCATCAAGGAACCAGGAATGATTCCGAGGGATATGGAATGGGTATTTGTCCCATTAGAAATCATCTGCCGTCATTACCTCTCAGGTTCTGCTTGGAGACGCTTTCAAAGAGGTGAACTCACCGCTGAGCAACTGGGCGTATCTCCGGATTGTGAGTACGGAGCGAAGCTTTCGAAACCCTTCCTCGAAGTAACCACGAAGTTTGAGGCATTTGACCGAAATATTACCAATGAAGAGGCACTTGAAATTTCCAACATCACTCCAGAAGAACTGGAATTAATCTTTGAAGCAGTGCTCAAGGTCGACGCCCTTATTGAACGAGAAGCTGCAAAGAATGGCCTCATTCACGTTGATGGCAAGAAGGAGTTCGCACTTGGTCCCGGCCGTAAGGTGGTCCTTGTTGACACATTCGGAACACTCGATGAAGATCGATGGTGGGATGCAGAGGCATATGCAAACGGTGAATGTATCGAACTTTCCAAAGAATCGGTGCGAACCCACTACATTGAGACAGGTCATCAAGCAGAACTCAAGGCAGCTCGGGATGCAGGTACGGCTGATCCACCAATTCCAGCACTTCCTCAGGAAGTCATAGACCAAACTGCGAATTTGTATGCCTCAATGTATGAGCGACTAACATCGCAAACATTCTGATTACGAATGTGATCGCAGGATCAAACCGACATTTCGTCGTTCTGCTCCACGCAATATTGCGATAAGATTTCGGCTAACATCTCGCATACCCCCATCAATTGCTTCATCAGCAGTGACGCTCCAAGAGCGTCCAGAAAGCGCCAAACGTAGATCTCTTACCTGTTCTTGATTAAGGAAACCTCGTATATCCAAGCCACCATGACCGTTTTGATATCTGTCGTGACCGAGGTGGGAAGGTCCGCACCGTTGTGATAAAACTTCCAATAGCTTGACAATCTTTTCATAACCATCAGCCGTTCCCTGGACTTGTCGATTGCTGTTTGGACGTATGAATTCATGCATGTAGCTGAGAGGTGACCCATCACCCCAAGGGAATCGACCAATTTTTTCTCTCAACAGTGCGTCAGCAACCTGCAAAGGAGCGCCTTCATTTGACAATTCTACCGACGAGGTAAACAGTACTGATGCATCATCCCAAGGGATATTTGTTCTCAATTCTGGATTTTCAATACCTTGTTCTGCAAATCTTTTTTTCAATGCCGAATCATCATTTATCAGATCTGTCCATAGTTCATGGTCGCCATTCGAACTCGCTTCCAGTGCGAGTAGCACGGCATTCGCCCTCTCACCGTTACATGCGTCAAGCGTGATGAAGGGAGATGTGCCGCCATCAAATTTCGCAAGGTCCATGGTTTCTTGGCACAGTAACACTGTCATAAGCCCTTGCTTCTCACTTGTCTGCGAAGAATTTGTTCATTCTTTCTTCACGACTTAGACTTCGCTCATTATCTCCGTCCATTTCGTTACGCA
Organism: uncultured euryarchaeote; assembly: GCA_937897365.1. Taxonomy (GTDB): domain Archaea; phylum Thermoplasmatota; class Poseidoniia; order Poseidoniales; family Poseidoniaceae; genus MGIIa-L1. The sequence continues at coordinate 980 of CALCOP010000091.1, read as the reverse complement.
ACGCTGCTAATCGTCCAGAAGCACTCGTATCGGTCTCATCATCAATGTCGATGATGACTTCTTCAACCGAGACTTCTACAATTTGCTCCTCGGTTTCGTCAGGAGTTTCGTCTTCGAAAACAAAGGAGAATTCGTCATCGTCGTCTTCATCTTCCGGTTTGGGCACATCAGATTTTTCCTCGGAAATTTTTGGCATCGGTTTTTCCGATTTCTTTTTTCCTGCAGCACTCATGCTCGTGGAACTGGGAGTAAAGATTCCTGAGAAGTAACCGACGACAAGCAAGATGCTCGCAACGAGAAGACTAATGAAAACGTCACTTTGTTCTACGATTGGTTCACTCTTTGGAGTGAAACGTGCGGTTCCAGAATTATCCTCGCTAATATCGTCTACATCATATGGTGAGTCGCAAGAGAGAGTAGCTTCCAATCGGTATTCGGTAATTTGGTCTTCTTCACCAGCAATTCCATCAGTATCTTTGATGACAAATGTTGGCGGGTAGTCGGGGGTAACTACATCGACAATAAGCAACGCACTCCATGCAGAATCCAAACTGGTCACCTCAATACGGCAGGTGACGTCAGAAAGCCGTTCATAACCGCTTCTTAGGGTGCTGAGTTCGAGTTCATTCGCATCGTTGACGATGAAACTGTTGATTCCGATGTTCCAGCCACTGCTTCTTGAAACCGTGGAAACTGTGTCGGTATCAAGGGTTCGTCCAAATGAATCTATGACCCGCACTTCAACAATTATGGCTCCTGCACCGGGCGACCATTGCGACACATTTACCTCAAAAGAGCCACTTTCCATGGCTCCGAGTTGGATATTTTTGGTCACTAATTCGATTTGCTCCCCGGTGTTGCTCACCAACACGAGCGTGGCTTGTATTGCCTCCTCACCAGCAGTAAGCGAACATTCACCAACACGTCCTTCCAAGTTTTGTAGACCGAGTTGAGAGAAAGCAGAACTCTCGAGTTCACAG
>CALCOP010000090.1 GCA_937897365.1 uncultured euryarchaeote | reverse complement strand
AACAGAAGTTTGGACGAATCGAAAAACCATAGTTCATATATGCATAGAAGTCAAACGTAGGTATTGGAGTGAATCAGATGACCTCAAGTTTCCTTTTGAAAAATGAAGACGATATTGGCGTATCGGAACGGCTTCAATCGGCATATGTTGAATGTGAAAGTATTGCTCGCTCCGCTTCTTCCTCTTTTTTCCGCTCGTTTAGGCATCTTCCAGAACCTAAGCGTAAGGCGGTTAACGCACTCTATGCATTTTGCCGACGAGTCGATGATATCGCTGACGGTGATTGGCTACCAACCAGAGATTTGAGTCATTTAGATTCAATGACAAATCTTCAAATTGAGGAATTTCGTAAGGTGCGCAAATTCAATCCTTTGTATTCCAAAAGAGAAAACTTTGAACGCCTACGAGCTCTCAACTCTTTCCGAGAAAATCTCGATCGAATAGAGAACGGTTCACCCCTAAGTGATCCAATGTTCATTGCTCTTGGCGACACATTGAATCGTTATCCAATCGAAATCATTCATCTTCGGGAGTTAATCAACGGTATGGAAGATGACCTATTCGTCACTTCATACGAACGGTTTGAGGATTTGCGCCGATACTGTTACCGGGTCGCCTCCACTGTTGGACTGTGCTTGATTGAAATCTATGGATACAACGACCCAAATGCCCGCAGGCATGCTGTTGAGATGGGTATTTTCCTGCAGTTGGTTAATGTGCTTCGCGACATCCAAGAAGACTTGTCTCGCAACCGCATTTACATCCCATCAGAAGAACTCGCCAAATTCGGAATTAAGCAATCCGACCTACAAGATTCATCCCTTGCGGGAACGAAAGCCTGGCAAAATTTCATGCGCCATTACATCGATCACATACAAGCACACCGAAAGAACGCACTCGGCCTTTTACCACTTCTTGACAAGGACTCCCGTCGCTCTCCTCGACTCATGTGCGCTGCATACAACGCAATCCTTAGTGAGGCCGTTCGTCGTAATGGTGACGTGCTCAGTCGACGCTTAACACTTAATTTCTATCGTAAACTACAATTTGCGTTTTCAACATTACTCTCTTCGTCAGTAAAGTAGATTTGACACAGTAGGATGTCTGTGCTCAATTCAGTGTTCTCAATCATTCCATTTTCCGAGAGTATCTCTCAGTGCAGGCTCCAACGACGGATATTCAAACTCATAACCACTTTCCAACAACCTGTTCGGTAACACTTTGGCGCTATCGGTTGCTAAGGTCACTCCCATTTTTCCGAGTAAAAACCAGATGCCAAGAGGAGGAACAGGCATAAAGGATGGCCTCCACAAGACTTTGCCGAGTATTTTCGCAAATGTCTTTTGACGGAGTGGCTTGGGGGATGAGAAATTGTACGCCCCTTCACATTCCTTCGTCATCATCACATGGTTCATTGCATAGACTTGGTCATCCATTGAAATCCATGAATACCATTGCTTCCCCCATCCTATTGGACCTCCGGCGCCAAGTTGGGCAGGTAGTAACATTTTCTTGAGGACGCCACCTGTTGCATCGAGTACCAGACCCGTTCGACAATGGACTGTACGGATTCCGGCATCGATTGCTGGTTGAGCGGAGAGTTCCCAAGATTTGCAGAGGTCTGGGAGAAAACCTTCACCCGGTGTTGAATCTTCAGTAAGTTCTTCATCACCACGACTACCATAGAGTCCAATTGCGCTGGAGACAATAAAAACTTCAGGCTTTTTTTCGAGATTCGCAAGGGTAGATGATAGCAGTTCAGTACTTTTCGTTCGACTTTCTTCGAGAACAACTTTGCGCTTTTTTGTCCAACGTTTGTCACCAATACCTGCTCCACCGAGATGAATTACAGCATCGAATCCTTCAAGATCTTTAGGATTGATTTTTCCTTCACTTGGTTTCCAAAATATTTGTTTGCCTTTCGGCTCTTTACGGACAAGGCGCCAAACATCGTGGCCAACTGTGTCGAAAAAGGCGATGAGTTGACGGCCAATGAGTCCTGATGATCCGGCAATGAGAATCTTTTTCTTTTCCATGTGTGCAAAATCTTGAAATCGTTTTGAGTCCTTAATGAGGCGAATCTCGCGCGCTCGAAACATTCTTTTCAATCGGCGCTTGATATTTCCACTGCCAAAAATCCGGCCGAGTATTCCCATTGGAAGTGTGTATTCGACATGGTCATCGACTCGACATGCCCCGTCTTCTGTTTCGATAAAAGAGTGAACGTGGTGCCATTTTTTGAATGGTCCCCGGATCATTGTATCTTCAAATGCGTGAGGGGGGTTATATCCCGAGTGTTCAGCAATCCATTTCATGTGAAGAGGCCCGAGTGGGATTTTGAATGTGAGGCGTGTACCGTTTTCCAGGGACGAGAGTTCACCGACTTGCTCAGCTTCTTCCCATGGTGGCATCAATCTACGAAAAGCCCCTTTTCTTTCATGCCACGCAAAGGTGTCTTCAACACTTGTCACCACTTTGGTTGAGTGTTTGTATTCCATGACGACACCTTCTATCGGAATTCCTGGAGGTATGGTTTCAAATCAAACTTACGGCGAGTATTCGCCGAAGACATGTAACGGATTTTTCCGAAGATGGCTCGTTCTGGTCCCCAAGCCCGGTCGTGACGTCCGAGGACCCAGAATATGCCAGTGTACGAATTTGGGTCTCTGCCATCAAGTGCGAATCGATCGTTAAGCTCAATCATCCATTCAGCTGCAAGTTGAGGTGAAGGTGCCCATTCAAGAATGCGTTTGCCCCAAAGCATACGAAGATAATTGTGAATAATGCCGTCTCGAATCAATTGACGTTGTGCTGCATTCCAAATCTCATCGTGAGTGTCGGCATTTTGTATCTGAGCGAATGTGTATTGGACACGTTCATCGCTGGCATGTTCCATCAACGTTGTTTTGGCCCAGTTTGGTAATGACTCAAACTTATCATGGTCGGGATTGTGATATGCATTATTAAATCCAAGTTCTCGCCATGTGATAATTTGGTCAAGGAAACTCTCAATCGAACGATCGAGATTCCACCAACCTTCACGGGCACCTTTTCGTGGCATTTGAATGGTTTCAGGATCCCACGAACTTGAATGAAGGATGTTTTGAATGACTTCAATTGTTGAAAGGTGACCAAAGTGGAACCAAGGCGAAAGACCGCTGGTGGCTGGAGTTGTTACTGCGTTTCGATCGTCTGCATACCGATACAAACGATTTGCCAAAAATTCCCTCAACATCCTGATGCATGTGCTTCGTCCACCCTTTGCGTGTGCTACAGCAGGAACCGTGTGGTCGATATCGATGGTGGAGAGAGCTTCTCTACCAGAACTACCAACTTCTCCTACTCGCCATAGCCATTCAAATGGAGTAACGTGGAACTGCCATTTTTTAGAAATCTGCTCAAACAATTCGTCTGATAGCCAAACATCCTTGCCTTCGGGAATCGGATTGAATTTCGGCCAAGTTTCCATAGACTCGACAAACTTTTCATGAACAAATCGTCTAAAACCGTGTGCTGTAGGGTATGCTCGTTCAGTCCACGACATCGGAAAAACACCGTTGGAATCAACAGCCACAAGTTTTCGTTCGCAGGAGTTGCTTGCGTATCGAACGGCCTTGAGTGGGAAATAAGTTGGATAATCGTCAGTAACAACCATCACAGCGTCTTTTGAGAGTTCATGAAGAATTCCTTTGATACCACTCAGCGGGGTTTCAACCCAGGGGATGTATCGGATTTTGTGGTCCTTGAAAAGTTGCATGTTTTCAAGCATTCCTTGTACCATGAATGTGCATATTCGGTCGTTCGCAAAGCGATGGCTCGTTGAAATTTCCTCGAGCACGAGCAGGGGAACATCGTGAGTCACTGCCATTTCTGCGGCGTATTCGAGCGCTGCATTGTGGTTAAGTCGTCGGTTTGCAATCATCCAGTAGAGGACATATTTGCCGTTTTCGTGAACAGGTTGTTCGTTGCAAACACGGATTCTATCGGCGAGTTTCGCATTCATGCATCTCCACCCCATTTCTTAGGCAGTGTATGAAGCATGTATGGGTGGCCACGATTCGATTCGTAGTCTATGGTTTCGAGTCCTTGGTTTGAATTTACTGCAGTGTTCGCCATTGAATGCATGGCTTCGCTTATCCATTCCAGTTGATCAAATTCATCTGCGTGAACAAACCGGGCTTCAGTTACTTCCTCGCCTGGGACTGGTTTTTGGTCGTCGTCAAGTTCGACCTTGTAGGCGATGAATACTGCAGGCATACCGTTGAAAAGACGTTCGCGAATAGATTGTACTCCCTTAATCTGTCCTTGGACATGGCACTCCTCTCTCAGCTCTCGCAATACCGCATGGCTGGGAAGTTCGTTTTCATTAACGTGCCCTTTTGGCAATCCCCAGCAGTCTTTGTAGCGTCCATGCGCTTCTTTCACCAGTAAGATGGAGCGAGATTTACGAACTATTGCCGCAACCCCTACATCGCATTCTACGGTGTGCATACATCTCAAACTTCATGCGAGGTTATAAAGAAGTGTTTTCAAAAAATGAGAATTCATACACTCGTTTATATCTTAAATGTAAAAATTGAGGACTATGAAGCAAAACGTTAACATTGACGAAATCAAATCAGATACTATACTACCGACTGAACAAGGCAACTTCCGAATACGGGTGTTTGTAGACGAAAAAGGTGCAGAGCATTCAGTGCTGTCTGTTGGCCTCGACGATACAACCAAATCTCCACTTGTGCGTATACACTCAGAATGCCTCACCGGCGATGCCTTCGGATCACTAAAATGCGATTGTGGACCTCAACTCAAAGCATCAATGGCTAAAATCCAAGAAGAAGGATGCGGAGCTATTCTCTACATGCGACAAGAAGGCAGAGGAATCGGCCTTGAACAGAAGATGCGAGCATATGCACTCCAAGAAAGAGGCTATGATACGCTCGATGCAAACCTCGCTCTTAACTTACCCGCTGATGGCCGAGAGTATGGATTTAGTGCGTTCATGTTGAACCAAGTTGGTATTGACAGCGTCCGCCTGATGACCAACAACCCTCTCAAGATTAACGGCCTACATGAGAACGGCATTCGAGTTGAAGAGAGAGTCGAACACATAACCGGACGCTGCAAAACAAACAGCCACTACCTGTCCACAAAAGCCGATCGAATGGGTCACCTCATTCCAGAACAGGTTTAGCCGGTATTTTAACATGCAAAGCCTATGAGGGATATTTATGGGAAGTCAACTCGTAGGTGAAAAAGCACCGAATTTCACACTGCCATCTTCAACCGATGAAATGGTCTCACTCGCAGACTACGATGGCAAATGGAAAGTATTGTTCTTCTACGCCAAAGACGGTTCGCCAACATGCAAGCGCGGTTGCCTCACTTTCAAACAACAATACGATCTCTTCCAGTCACTCACACCACCGGTTGAAATCATTGGAATTAGTCAAGATTCGCTTGAAGATCACCGTCGTTTTAAGACAGAATTAGAACTACCTTTTTCCTTGTTAAGCGACCCTGACCGAGAGGTGGCTGATGCTTACGGCGTTCCTGTTCACCTCGGGCTCTTCCCTGCTAAATCATCATTCCTTATCGGCCCCGACCGCTCTGTCCACTATTGCTATGATTGGCTCTTCAGACCCCGCCGCCACGTTGCTCGAATTCTCGACGCCTTCAGTGAACTCTCTTCTGGGGGTAAAATGAAATGAACTGGGCTGAACTTTTCCAAGATGCAGGTCTCTCAGAACGGGAAGCTCGTTCAGTCGTCATTCTCTCCACTTCAAAGGAGCTTAAGGCAAGTGAACTGGCAAAGAAACTCGGAACAAACAGATTGGATGCCTACAATTCACTCTCAAGACTTACAGAAATCGGTCTGGTCAGCGTAACCGCTGACCGACCTATGCGTTTTTCTTGCTCTTCACTCCCGGTGTTGTTTGAACGCTTGATTAAAGATCAAAGGGAACGTATAGACCGAACCAGTCAATCTTTTGAGAAACTCATGTCTGGTGCAAAACCTGACTACGACAAAGATGACGATGCGTCAACATCCGAAACGAATGCGAGGTTCGCTGTTTTGAAAGGTAGGGAACATATTCACAAGAAAATTGCGAACTTTGCCGATGAAGCTGAAGAACGACTGGTTCTCCTTCTGGGACGATTTGGAATCCTCCACTTGTGCCGGTCATCTGGATTGGAAGAAGTAAATTCGGCAGCCAAAAGAGGTGTAGTCGTGACTGTCCTTGCTCAACTTGACCGCCGCACCACTCGTTTTTATGATCAACTTGACGATTCTATTGAAATCCGTCACACCGATGAGATTAGTTCTCTTGGGGTTTTACAAGATATGAATCAAGTCATCCAGTTTCTCCATGTCGAGGAAAACCCTGTCGGACGGGGTCGAGACGACGCAGCCTTAGTGATCAATTCTGATGTATTCAACAGTTCACACTCGGATTTTATATCTGCAATATGGAACAAGGCAGTCGATTTTGATAGCGCCAAGAAAAGGTTTACTGAAGAGCGAATTGTAGACCCTCTCCGACTCACTGTCGGTGAAGGTTCGTTCCTCGACCAATTTAGAGATGCACTTGAGGTGAGTACGGAACTACCAGAAAACGACACACCTTTTAATCCGAAATCTTTCTTGGCATCCACTCGTGGAATTAACCAGGCCCGAGCAGCACTTCAAGATGGAACTGTTCAAAGCCTGAAGCAACTCGGTATTGACATCAATACAATGTTGCGCCAAGTCGGTCAGAGAATCGGTGAAGAATTGACGTTTAGTTTAAGGAAAATCGAAGGCCATGTTGAATATCTTAGTGAACTGATGGACTGGTGGGAACATGCTGGATTGGGTGAATTGGATTATGATAGCGATCCTTTCTTCCACATTATCGTCAAACTCGCTCACCCTGAAAGCTTCGGAGACCCAGATTCTCTCCCTCTCTGGGAACTCGATGATGGAATTATTGAGGGTGCGTTGATGGCTCGTTATCCGGAGACAGGAAATGTACGTATCCGCCGTGAAATGTTTGAAGATGATGTTGGCCCTGCTTGGCGATATACCTTGATTTTTATTGATGAAGATCTCGACGATGTTTCAGATTGAAAAGAAGAAGTATGAGGTGAAGTAATGCGAATGCTGACCTTCTTCCGGTTTATGCGGCAGATTTTGCGCAAAAAACCTGCGGACCTCGACTGGATTCAAAGACAAGGGCTCATCGCCGTCAAACTTGCACAGATATTCGCCCTACGTCCGGATTTACTCGGCGTCGAAAAGTGTCGTCAGTTACAACAATTGTATCA
>CALCOP010000089.1 GCA_937897365.1 uncultured euryarchaeote | reverse complement strand
GGACCCTGGTCAAGAGCGTGGCAATCATGTGTGTACCCATATCCACGTACTGCAGCGACTGAACCGAGTCGTCGTTCGACGAAATCCATTCGCTCAGCGCATTCTTTCGGGTGAGGTTGAGAAAGAGTGGTTTCATAAAAATCACGGGTGTAAAACCACCCTGAATCAACATTCAGTGCCTCTTTATCAACCTCAGTTGGATTGAGTCGTGTGGTCAAAACAAGAGGTGCGTCCATCAAACCACCTCGATTTGCAGGTAAAATTTCTCTGCTAAAATTGAGTAAACCGTCCATGAGGAGCATAATTGCATCCTCATCTCCATCACAGTTGCGACGTTTTGCTGCGTGGAAAAGTGGGTGAGCATAGCCTCCAGAACAATCCGCCCAGCCAATAATGCGGCTAAGTACACCGCCGGATGTGTGAGGGGCAAGAGCGCAAATCAAATGACCAACTAAATCATCGGGAGTGTTCACATTGTAATAGGGCTCCATGCCGTAATATCGCACCAAAAGTTCGTCAATGAATTTCGCTGTTCTTACAAAGTATTCGCATGCATTCTTACTAACGATAAAATCTTGAGGAAAGATTTCAAGCATTTGCTCGTCATCCTTGAGTGGTTTTCCCTCACAGTCATGCGTATAACCAAGTGATTCCAAGGTCTGCCAAGGCACGCTTATTTCACGCGGTGTGAAATGGGTTATCGGAACATCGCTCATGTCAAAACGCACCGTGCCATCACGGAAAACTGGGAGTTCATACTTTGCTCGAAGTAAGCCCTTTTCTATTGCTTCGGGTGTTTGATCTCGACTCGCAATTTGTTTCATACATTTGACTTGTCGAGGGATGCGATCGATGCCTAACCGGATGCGTGCATCCTCAATCATCGTGTCCAACCGAACCGTCTGAATTTCTCCTCTCCTTCTTTTGTTCGAGTTGTCGGATTCCCGCATTTTTGTGCGCCCACCGCACGCCTCTCCAACACGTTCAAAGCCGTCTTCATCGACCTTCCTGTGGTGGCAAAGAATGAATGGCGATTCCTTGGCGCATTTGACGCAGGTACGCCTACCCATTTGGACACGTATGCTTTGCTTTTCTGCGGCATTCGCCAACAAGCGCTGGTTTCCTCCATTCAGGTCAATTGGGAAAAGAGCATGTGTCATCGGGTTCATAATGCGTGGAGCTGCTTTTTCTGGACGGCCCATTCTACAACCAATACGAACGGGGGCAGCATGCTCCCATCGCAAGTCAGAAATTTTACGAACCTGTAACAAAATTCCGTCAACATGATGGTCATCTTCATGAATTTGAGCTGCAAGATATTTTTCCGGATCGTTTGGACCCGGATCAAGTACTTGTGCTGCGGCTTGTTTTCCAACATCATCGGTTTCCGTAATTCCGAGTCCACGCTGCCTTGCATCTGTTTCTGCAGCAATTCGTACCGTGGCACGAGACTGCCGAAGTTCATCAAGACGTGCGCGTTCTTCGCTTAACGTAATCTGGCACTCACGCAATTGCGCAATTCGCTCATCAAAACGGGTTTTCGCATCTGCAATACGGAGGGGTTTTTCATCTTCATAACTGAATCCAAAAGCCTCCAACATCGCTGGCCAGCCAGAGGTTATGATCAAGTCATCGCCATCGTGATGATGTCGTAAGCCCAAAATCATCGCTGCACCTTTCGCAAGTCCGTGTTGAACATATGTCCAAGCCTCTGGGATTTCTTGTGTGAAAATTGCATCAACTGGCGCCCCTTCTGGACCAGGCGGAGAATATTTGCTCAAGTCGTCAATGCTTTCAGGGCGCAAAATATCCATCGTTTTTGGAGACCAATTCTTGACACCCCCTTGTATTCTTAATTGCCGTGTTTCAGGCAGAGGCATGGCGTGAAGGTGTTCCTCGGGTTCGGCTAAAGGTGTATTCGAAGTACCAAATGGTTCGATCTTTGACGCCTCAAGAAGGGGGAGGAGAGGAGGTAACCATTCAATAGGTAAATCAAGAAACCAAGGGTTGTGCGGAGCAGGAATTGAGGTCTTAAATCGACGTGCTACTGCCTTACTTTGACTCCAGTTAACGGTGAGTCCCGCTAAGAACGCATGCCATTTTCTACGGACAAGAAACTGCGCATTCGCATCTTCAGCGTCCTCTGGATGAATGCCGGGAATCCCTTCTGGGAAAATCGAACGCTGTTGCCCCATAATTTCCACAAAATCAGATACAGTTGATTCAGAATGTAACTCCTCAAGTAAATCGCTTGCCCACCAGTCGTTTGAATAGCCTGCAGGGACTAATTTCTTATTATTCTCCATAAATTCTCCATAACCAAGAACAAGTTCGCCGTTATCCCACACAGAGCCAACTTTGGAACTGACTGCTGCGTAACTTTTGCCATCATCAAGACGCATGAAACGGCCATCCCTCAAAACGACCCATGGGCCGTCAGTATCATCGGATGGAGTGATAGCACACGCTTTGCCCGGGCGTTCAATCTTCATCTGAGTTCCAATCGTAATAAAATCGTCCATAGCCAACATCGATGCTGTATTGGTGGATGCTGCGGCAAGCCCTGAAGGACGGGCTCGACCATAGCGCAAGCGAAAACCCCCGGGTTGGAGGGGGGCTCCAAAAACAGGGCGTCCTGCAATGATATCTTTCATAAATTTAGAAATTACAGGGACTTTGCGAGATTTGAAGCGAGAACCATCTGCATCATCCTCATCGGATTTTCCTTTTGAAGCAAATTGAGAAATGAAATCCCACCCAGGAACCTGAAGACGTTCGGTATGTTTGCGGATTTTTGGAGCCTTCAAACACATCCCTTCACCGATTACAAGCAGCACACCACCGCGAATTCTCGCCTCATCGATATTGCGAACACGCCCATAACCTGCACACTCTATTCTCTCTGTCGACTCACCGTTAATCATAATCGGGCATGCTCTGACAATCTCTTCGATTTCTGCTGGAGAAGGACGATATTGGAGATTGCCTCGATACAATCCAAACTCCTCCTTTACGCGTTCCACTTCCGGGCCAGTAGGTTGGTAGTGGCCAATGTTGAGTTCTCTACGAATCATATCAGCAATCAAAACTGCAAGGGCCTGTGCTGTACCTCCTGCTGCTCGAATTGGCCCGGCAAAGTGAACCGAAACAAATTGAGAACCATCAACGTTGTTCAATAAACGGACTTCACTGATGCCTTCAAGTGGTGCGACAAGTACAGCCTCTGTAAGTATGGCTAATCCTACTCTCAGCCCAACATCGATTGCGGTTATCAGGTCATGACCCTTCTCACGAAAACCACGCGCTACACTTTGGGCCATCATAATGGAAGTTGACTCTCGGTCATGCTCAGCAAGCAATGCACGGATATCATCTGCGACCTCGTATCCTTCTAAATATTCGATGAGAAGTTTCTCAGTTCTTCCAGCAAGGTCTGCGGCCCTTGGAATCTCTACGTATTCTTTCAAATCATACCCCTGATTTCGAGCTTTCTCTGCCACAATATATGCTTCGTCTGCATGTTCATCGAGCCACTGGTGGTACGATTTCATTTCCGCCTCGAGGCGTGGAATGTCAAGGCCAAGTAAGGGATTATGTCCCCGTTTACGGCCAGATACATCCGATGGCGGCATGTGATTCCCTTGCCTCTTAGGGGCGACCGTTTATGAGTGCCGCGTTCAAATCTTATGGCAGGTATTCGCAGAGGTGGTAAGTAAAGTTCATTGATGCGAGGCATAAACACTCCTCAATGACCGTCCATCCGAGCGTTCGCTCTCATCCAAGTTGGCCTCGCATTGTAGAGCTTGTGCGCGAGTTAGCGTTCATCGATGGCGGCAGTGATGATGCATTTACACTGGCAAGTGGGCGCACTTCAAGGTGGTTTTTCGATACCAAGCCAGTCATGATGCATCCTGAATCTACACATCACCTCGGCACTCTTTTCAACTTGCGAATGGATGATTTGGGTGTTGATTTTGTTGGTGGCCTCGAACTGGGTGCTGTGCCATTGACTGCAATTGCTGTCGCCACGTCCCCTGCTTCAACATCGCGACTCGGTTTCATGGTCCGTAAAGAAGCAAAAGGACGCGGTGGTCGAAAAACAAACAATCCACCGGGCATTGAAGGCTCATCGCTCGAGAAAGGAGGTTCCATTGTCATCGTAGAAGATGTCACAACAACGGGGGGTTCTGCAATAAAGGCAGTTGAACGAATACACCAAGGGACCTCTTGCAAAGTCGTCGCTGTCATCAGTATTGTTGACCGAGAAGAAGGAGCTCGAGAGGCTTTTGCTGACGCTGGCATTCATTTTGAGAGCATCATGACACGAAGTGATGTGGCTGGCCTGTGAGGCAGTAGTATGGTTGAGATTTTCGATCCTACTGACGCTCATTCTGTTGGATTGACAGAATACGCACCAGACCCAACAGCCGCAGGAAAACTGGTTTTTTTCCATGCAAGTGAAGGGAAACCTCTCGCCACACCTTGGCAGGTCGCTTTAGCCCGTTCAAAACTCTTAACAGAAGTTCAACTCCCTGACGGATATATTTTGGATTGTGCATGCGGAAGCGGTATTCAGTTAGGCGCTCATATGGCGCTTTTGCAAAAACCAGGATTCGGTGTCGAATTGGATTTGATGCGTGCACGGGCAAGCGCCGTTAATCTCCAATCTATTGCCAAATACCGAAACGAAGAAGGTTCAGAACGCATGAAAAAAACACGCATTGTCGCTGGTGACGGGAGAGATGGAGCGACGATTTGTGCTTCACTTGCCGACCATTTCAAACTCGAGAAGTTTCCGCGTATTGCACTCCTGCACCTTGACCCTGCCCGGCCGAGAAACAGCCGGACTCATGGACTTGAAGAGATGGCTCCGAGATTGGACGAAGTGTTCAAGGGATGGGCTCCTTATCTGGCCGAAGGGGAAAACGGTCCAGCACTTCTGCTTGACTTATCACCTCGGTTAACGCATGACCAAAGACTTGAGGTGGAAGCATTGGTCGATGATGTGTGGAATGGAATAAATCGAACATGGGTGTGGACATCTCGTGGGCGTGGGCGTGTAGATCGTCTTGCTCTCTGGCTTGGAAGCGCTGCAACCGAGGGGGTAGCACGACGTTTTGTACGGATACCTCCTTCGATAACTGAAGACGCCTTTGTCGTCTCGGGAGGCGTTGATTTACAACAAGGGGATGGCCTGCCCAAGCCAGTTCGTCAGCCTCCGCGTCGAGGGGAAAGAGTCAGTATTCTTGATGCAGCCCTCGTTGAGAGTGGAATGGCCGAGGCGTGGCTCAAAACGGTAACGAAATCCGAACACATCAACTGGAGTGTTGTCGAGGGAAGGCGTCCACAGATTCATCACCAACATCCACTCCGTCTTGAACAAAACAATGACCGTATGCTGGTCCAAGCCACAGGACGAGTTGTTGCTTTGGCAAGACTCCAACTTGGCATAGACACCGTTGATCAGTTGGTCGAATTAGTCTTAGAGCACGATATTTCAAAGTTGACGGTTCGCGTGCCTCTCGCTCCTGAAATACAGCCAAAAATCCAAGGAGCAATCGACCGGCAACTCATTCGAAGGCATGGAAGGAGGGAGGCCTTTCTTGTCCAACAGCCCGGCGATGAAATGTTGTTGATTTGTATTGCAGAATAACAGTATCCTTTTCGCACGCTGAATCAGTCGAGAAAAAGGCCGTAAAATCAATGGTTTTCGCTTCTCAGTACCGCGAAGATACATCGCGGTCTTGATATAGGGGAGGTTGGTCGGGAACTTGCTTGACACTGCGTGTTAAGGAGAGGTGAACACAATGGCACGACCAAAGGAAGAAGATTTAGGAGAAGATTTCTCTTACATCTTGCGAATGGCTGATACGGACATGGATGGACAGAAAACGCTTGCTACTGCATTGACTGCCGTACGAGGCGTCGGTCCACGAACCGCCATTCAGATTTGTAAAAACACAGGATTCGACCCTGCTTCACTCGCCGGACACCTCTCGGCTGATGAACAGGAATCGCTTCGTGTAGCAATCGAAGGTTATGCAGAAACCGTCCCACTTTGGATGCTTAACCGTCAACGTGACCTTGAAACAGGTGACGAATTGCATCTTACAGGTCAACAAGTAACGCTTACTCTCGAAGATGACATCAACCGTCTTCGTACCATGAAGTGCTACCGTGGTGTTCGCCACGCGAGTGGAAACAAAGTTCGTGGACAACGCGGCCGCTCAAACGGCCGTGGTGGACTTACACTTGGTGTAAGCCGAAAGAAGTGATTTGGAGGGATGATGAATGGGAGAACCAAAGTTTGCACGACCTAAGTTTGACACGCCTTCCCATCCTTGGAAGGCTGCAAGAATCGAAGAAGAACATGCTATACAAGCCAATCACGGTTTGAAAAATATGCGTGAAATCTGGAAAGCAAAATCCCAACTTCGCCGACATCGACGCCAAGCAATGCGCTTGATTGGTATGGTCGACACGAGTGAATCTCACGGCAAGCGAGAGATGGATGATTTGCTTCGTTCATTGCACAACAAAGGCTTGATTTCCTCGGATGCAAAACTCGACGATATCCTCTCCCTGAGCACCGAAGATATTCTCAACCGACGCTTGCAAGCTCAAGTGTATTACAAGGGACTGGCTATTTCGATGAAGCAAGCCCGACAATTTGTTACCCATGGGAAAATTGTCATAGGCAACCAAAAAGTCACAATTCCGTCCTATCCTCTTTCACGAGATGAAGAAGAACTCCTCACATGGCATCCAAGTTGCCCTTGGATCGACAATCCAGAACACCCCATTCGAAAGGCTATCGATGGACGGGCATCGTCCGCTGAATACGGTGTTGAAGAAGAGGAAGTCGACCCTGAAGCAACATCGGAATTCGCTGATGAAGTCGTTGCTGCTGCTGAAGAAGCCCCTTCCGCAGAGAATGTCGGAGGTGACGAATGATGACACGACGTGCTATTATCAACATCTTCAGCTCATACAACAACATTTTGATGACTGCTACCGACTTGACCGGTGCTGAAACAATCACAACCTGCTCCGGTGGTCAAGTGGTTAAATCATCAAAAGACAGCGGTGGACAATTCGCTGCAACCCGTGCTGCCGAGAAAATGGCTGACGATCTCAAAGACAAGGATTTCACTCAACTCATTATCAAATATCGCGCACCTGGAGGCAATCTTTCCAACAACACTGGTCCAGGAGCACAAGCCGCGATCCGAGCCCTAACTCGTGCCGGCATGACAATCACTCGTATCGAAGACGTGACACCAATTGCTCACGATGGAACAAAGAAGAAGGGTGGCCGTCGTGGCCGCCGTGTTTGATTTTTGAGGTGGAAGAGATGGATGTACAAATCGTTGATGGATGGCCAAAAGGTAATGCAATTCGAATTCTTTTGACAAATACAGATGCTGCACAAGTGAATGCTGTTCGCCGAGCGCTTATTGCTGATGTTCCAAAGCTTGCAATTGACAGAGTCAATTTCGATCAAGGGACACACCAAGACAACAAGGGACAGGTTCTCGAATCCGTCAATGTATTGCCGGATGAAGTGATTGCTCACCGACTTGCAATGATACCCGTCCCAACATATCCTGATGAAGGAATCACTTTCCCTGAAGATTGCCCAACATGCAAAGATATGGCTGAGGAATCAAAAGGTTGTATGACCTGTCAAGTTCTTTACCACATTCGAAAAGAAGGGCCTTCTGAAGACTCTGATGAGGCTTTCAAAACTGTATATGCTGAAGACCTTACAACAATATCTGATCAGATGTTTGACATCCGAGAAGAGCACAAGCGCATTCCATTGACAATTCTTTCGAAAGGACAGTACCTTGAATTCTACGCTTTTGCCACACTCGGTCGCGGCCGGGACCATGCAAAGTGGTCTCCTGTAGCGGCTGTTGGATTCCGCCAACACCAAATTGCAACACTCAACAAGCCGAAGAAGGCGAAGGTTTTGTTCGACCTCGGTCTCAAAACTTCGGATGGAAAACCAATCGATGCAAAACTGTTCGGGAAAGATAAGAAGATGACTGATGTCAATCATCTTCTTGACCTTACAGATGCCCTGCATCAAGTCGGACCAGGAACAAACCGTGACATTGAGTTCGATGATGCGATAACAATGGAACCCGTTGAAGGCGCATATGTCTTCAATTACGAAACCGATGGAAGCCTTACACCTGAACAAGCGTTCAATGGAGCAATGAAAGAACTTCAAGGACGCTTTGACCGTTTGGCAAGCGAAATCGACCAAGCACTCGCTTGACCGATTTAGCCGAGGTTTGATAACGGTGCGGGTAATGGTTGGTTTATGCAGAATGCACGCCGCATGGCAATTAGCCTAACTTTGCTGTTTCTTTTCTCCGCAATGATGCCAATGGCATCTGCGCTGGATGAATACACTGGTTTTGAGAAATCGAAGTCTCAAGAGCAGTCGAACGAGCACCAACAACCGAAGAAATTAATCTTCAAAGACCCTGATCAAAAACCCAAAACAAGCGGAAGGGCAGCTTGCGTTACTCAGTCTGATGCGGGGACCCCTGGTGATGCTGGCAGTAATGCAAATACATCACGCAGCCTGGGAACAAACCCCAACAGCGGTCAAAGTGGAACTCAAGGATGTGTCGATTCTGCAGATACCGAAGACTGGTATGGAATTACCACAACAGCCGGAAAGGATGTGGATGTGGAGTTGACGGTGCCTGCAAACGCAGATTTTGACCTCTATCTTCGCGATTCTTCAGGATCCATCGTAGACAGTTCCGAATCGGTTACCTCCTTAGAAAAGGTAAGCACTGCAGGTACATCACTTTCCAGCAATGCTGGAACTTTTTACGTCGAAGTCTATGTCTACAGCGGCGATGGCCAATATTCCCTTCGAACATGGACGAACAATACTCCTCCTCGACCAGATCTTACAATTACATCCATTGTCGAGCCAACCTCGGGTCAGCCGGGTTCGACAGTGAACGTTGAATATGTTGTAGAAAATATTTACAACACAACTTCGGACCCATTCGAAGTCCAATTTGTGCTTTCTACCGACCAAACATACAGCATCGCAGATGAATTAATCGATGTCTCACAATCCGAAAATGGTCTGGACGAAAATACAAGTCGGACCACAAACGCTCAGGTTCTTCTACCCTCGAACTTAGCAAATGGCACATATTATTGGTTGCTGTTTGTTGACGGATACGGGAATGTTACAGAACATAATGAATCCAATAACTTCCTTGCATCAGATGGTGTAATGTTGGTTGGAGAATCTTGTGATGACCTTCATCCGAACGGACAAAACGATGCTGGGCTTGGTGGCGATGCACCCGATGACCAAGCCAACGCTTCAACACCTCTTGGGACAAATGTTACCGGAACATATTCTGGTTGCATCGATGGAATAGAAGGAAATGATGTTCTTGCATTTGACGTCCCAGCCAACCATTCAATTGAGGTCACTCTCGCTCTCGATCAAGCCGTAACAACATATGTTGATTTGACAAATGGTAATTTCGATGTTGATTCTGGCGCTTCGTTTGGAGGAAATGACGGGGTTGTTTCGAGTATTGGAACAACGTTTGACGGCATAGCGGGGACGTATTATGTCAATCTCTCACGCTCTGGAACAGGCGTCAACTGGACGTTGGATGTTTGGACAAATTATTCAGCTCCAGCACCAAATTTGGTGATAGAGAATCTGTCCGGGTCAATCTCTGGAACTGCGGGGGGTGGCGTAATACTTGACGTCGAAGTAAACAACACAGGTACAATGCTTGCCCCGTCATCTCTCGTCACTGCCTGGCTATCTGTTGACAGAGGGCTTGCCGACCACGATGTCGAAATTGGTAACGTGAGTATCTCTGCGCTTGATGTGAATGAATCAGGAACGTTCCAGTTAACTGCGTCACTTCCTTCAAACGTGCAAGGAGGAAATTATTCAATCATTGCCATGGTCGACTCAGATGAACAAATTGATGAGAAAAATGAAGATGATAACTTGGGAGTTTCGTTTGACGAATTGCTCATCGATTCCAAAGCAACATCATGCCCTGCTCAAAACGATGCAATGTCTGGAGGAGATGCTGGCGGAGATGCTGCATCGTCATACTTCCTTGGAACCGATGTGTCAATGACAATCAGTGGTTGTATTCACAAAGATGTTGACGATGATGATTGGTTTGAAATTGGAGTGTCTCCCGGACTCAATGTCACAGTTACACTCGTCAATTCTCCCGACCAAGATGCGGATGTTTACCTGCGCGACGATCAAGGCGTTTGGTTTGACCGCGGTTTCCTTTCAACTTCAATTGATGAAACCGTTACAACCGTTGACGACGATACCTTTGGTGGCGTTGGAGGGACATTCTACATTAGCGTTGAGTCTTGGCTCAGCCTTGGGGTTTACACTCTCATAATCGAAACCGAAGGAGTTGAACCAAATTCATTCAATTGCGGGCAACAAGATGACCTCGGCTTGGGTGAAGATGCACCTGGCGGTAGTGGAATTAATGTCGGTCAAAATCCAACTTTAAACGGGCAAGGGTGCTTTAGCGGACTTGATGATTCGGATGTTTTCGCCTTCACTGTCAACGATGGCAAAAATTTCCAAATTGAATTTACCGCTGACCCTGAAATGCCGTTTTCAGCGACACTGGAAGATGTAAGTGGAAATGTTATTGCCTCTGCTGACAACACAAGTTTCGGGGTATTCTTCAGTTCTTACGAAACTGATTATGAGGGTGTGAGTAAAGATTACGTTCTGACTATCGACGCAAACAACGGTGCTGGATACTACAATATTTCAGTGGAAAGCCTCGAGTCTGCTCCGGCGGACATCGGCATTTCCTCACTGGTTTGCCCAACCAATCACACCTCTGGTTCTGAACAGCAGATTACCTGGGAATTAGTGAGCTTACGCGGTGATGCAATGGGCACTTCAATCACACTACACCTCGACTTGATTGATGAAAGTGGCGCTGACGTTGCCCGTATGGCCACAAAAACAGTCGTTGTCAGTGGCCAATACAACACTACTTTTGGCTCAGGCGCGGAGTACTACACAACAATCGACGAGCAGTCGACTGGAATGTACAATTGCCGCCTCACCATTGATGCTGATGATGATTTAGAAGAATCGGACGAAACCAACAACCAACAAGTCGGAACACCCTTCTTTATCCAAAACGAACAAGAGTTGTGGGCGAATGATGTTGACCGAGACGGATTCAATACTACTGATTCGGGTGATGGAATTGTAGACGATTGCCCGACAACCTTTGGCAACTCAAGTATCGACCGAATTGGATGCGCTGACCTTGACGGAGATGGCGTTTCAAACCTCAATGATGAGTGGCCGTTTGACCCAAGCCAAGCGCTCGATTCAGATGGTGATTCTTATGGAGATAATTCTGATGGGACTGATGGAGATGCATGTCCTGAAGTGTTTGGCGTTCCAAATGGCGTTGGAGGCGATGGATGTCCAGCTGCTGACACCGATGCTGATGATGATGGCGTCGACGATGATTTGGACCAATGCCCGAATACCCCAGCCGGAACTCAGGTTGGAGCGGATGGTTGCGTCGTTGTCAATAATGGAGACGGAACTACAGATGGCGATTCAAACACGAATGACGGTGGCAACGCCGATTCGGATCTAACGACCGGCGATGGTGATGATGTTACGCCAAACAATGCAGACGAGGGATCGAGCGCAGACGAAGACGGTACACAATCAAGCTCAGGCTTATTTGGACTCTCATTCGTGACTATTGGAATGATTGTGGGTGCTACAGTAGTGCTTCTTCTTTCAGTAGTTCTTATTCTTCGAGGACGTGGAAAAGATTCTGATTCCTTATTCGACCAGCAACAGACGGCATATGCTTCCGTGACTGGCTTACCGCCGGCTGCTGACCCAACAATCACGCCCGAACAACTGGCATATGAACAACAACTGATGGCTGCAGGATATCCTGCCGACTATGCACGAACCTATGCAGATCAACACTTCCGGCCGTGGTTGAAGGCTTAATCGCTGAAAGTAAACAAAGCGAATGCTCTTGACCCTCCGACTGCTGGGAGTGGATATGCAAGCACTTATGGAAACCAGCGCAGGTAACATTACCATCAACCTCTACGATGACAAAGCCCCAGATACTGTGGCGAATTTTGTTCGACTCGTCGAGAGTGGACATTACAATGGACTCCACTTCCATCGAGTGATTGAGAACTTCATGATTCAAGGCGGATGTCCGCATTCCAGTGATCCGAACTCTCCACGTGCCGGTACTGGTGGCCCTGGATGGCAAATCCCATGTGAGCGTTCAGCACTCAACCTCAAGCACGACAAGCCTGGTGTCTTCTCAATGGCAAATGCTGGCCCAAATACGGGTGGCTCACAATTCTTCCTCACAACAGTACCAACGCCCTGGCTTGATGGAAATCACGCTGTATTTGGAGAAGTTGTTGACGGGATGGATGTTGTCAAAGCCATTGAACGATGTGAAAAAGGCCCCGGAGACCGCCCGCGGAAGCCTCAGCAGATTATTCGTGTTTCACTGCAATAATTGTTGAGTAAATGCAAATAAAAGCAGTTCAGTCACACACTCAAAATTGAAAAAGTAATTTCTATTCAATGTGATTTGCTTTTAACCCACTCTGCATAAAGCGCATTCATGCATCGACCCCATCGAATGTCTGTTCATCCATGACCGGAGCGAAAGAGACGGCCATCAACAGGGGTTTCTGTGCGAACTGTGAAGAAGTTCAGCCCCAAGGGATGAACATGACCGATGTTCGTATCGAAGCCGACACCATGGGTGAATTGGAAGTTCCTGCAGACAAATACTACGGTTGTCAGACCGCCCGCTCGCTCATCAATTTCGACATTGGTGATGATACTATGCCGGCAGGTGTGGTTCGTGCCTTCGGTATACTCAAGCAGGCGGCTGCCAAAACGAATGTCGCTCTCAAACAACTGGACCCTGAAATTGGAGACCTTATCATCGCTGCATCCCAAGAGGTGCTGGACAATTGCTTGGACGAACATTTTCCTCTAAGTGTTTGGCAAACCGGAAGTGGGACACAGACGAACATGAATGCAAATGAAGTCATTGCGAATCGAGCGATAGAACTTGCAGGAGGCATCCTTGGGTCCAAAAACCCGGTTCATCCCAACGATCACGTCAATCGAGCTCAGTCCTCCAACGACACATTCCCTACTGCAATGCATATCGCCGCAGCAGAAGCGATTACCCACAAACTCCTCCCCAGTGTTCGCGCGCTTCGTAACGCTTTAGCTCAAAAGTCCGATGAATGGAAGAGTATTGTCAAGATTGGCCGAACACATCTCATGGACGCTGTACCTCTCACGCTTGGCCAAGAGGCATCGGGGTGGGTAGCCCAACTCGATGCGGATTTACGAAGAATTGATTTTGCCCTTGATGATCTATTCGAACTTGCTCTTGGCGGTACTGCTGTTGGAACCGGCCTCAACACACACCCGTTATTTGCGCAAATGGTGGCTGATGAAATTGCAAACATCACCGGCCTCAGTTTCTGCACGGCGGAAAACAAATTTGCACAACTCGCTGCGCACGACGCCATCGTGGCAGCATCAGGGTCGCTCAACACCCTTGCAGTGTCACTCATGAAAATAGCAAACGACATTCGCTGGCTTGGCTCTGGTCCACGTTGTGGATTTGGAGAATTGGCACTGCCTGCGAATGAACCGGGCTCCTCAATAATGCCTGGTAAAGTCAATCCGACACAGGCTGAAGCAATGACCATGGTTTGCTGTCAAGTCATGGGCAACACGACGGCTATTACCGTAGGTGGAAGTCAAGGCAATTTCGAACTGAATGTTTTCAAACCGATGATGATCCATAATCTAATCCACTCCATCCAATTGCTGACTGATGCATGCGTTGCATTCCGGACGAAGTGCGTTGAAGGATTGGAACCCGTAGAAGAAAACATCGCCTCGCATCTTGAAAATTCGTTAATGCTTGTCACTGCGCTCAACAACCACATCGGCTACGATAAAGCTGCTAAGATTGCTAAAAAGGCACATGAAGAAGGGACTACACTTCGCGAATCAGCACTGGAGCTTGGTTACGTTACGAATGAAGAGTTTGATGCTTGGGTCCGTCCTGAAGATATGACAGGCCATGGCCGATAAACAGAACCGCTTATCTTGAGCCTTCGACAAAAATGAAATTGATGAACGCTTGAAAAATCAAGTACCACAAAAGAATCATCACAACAAGAGGGCCGCCGCCCGGATCGGATTCGGTAATCATTCCATAACCAATAATGAGGGCGGCGAGCCCCAAGAGGAAAAAGACCCGATAGATAATCTGAGTAAAAATCCGAGCCTTCGCTGACATTACGCGCCAACCACTGTAACCAAACCACCTCGAGAAAAAACCCGGTTCGTTTGCAGATGTATTGGAGTCATTATTTTGATTCATTTTTCGTCCTCGCTTTGTACGTTAAGTGACTTTTTGAGTAAAAATTCGATTTGTGCATTCAAAGAGCGGAAGTCACGCTCAGCCCATAGTCGGAGTTGCTCATGGAGTTCAGGATCCAAACGCAAGAGAATCTTTTTCTTGGTCACCGTTCATCCTCCATTCTTATCGTAAGAGCCAAAACACGGGCCCTAACAATTGGGAAATACCAAGTAAAATCATGAAAACTACGGTAAAATAGAATGTTTTCGGCGCTTCTTTCTTCGACATCCAACCTTTTCCCCTAACGTGGATTCCTTGTCGAACCCATAGATATCCTGCATATGCAAACATGAGGATAGCAGCCACAAGTGGAATCGCTACCTTGTAGATGAGAGAAGTATCCATCCTCCTACCTCACTGATAGAGCGTTCCTGTGTTAACGACGGGCGTGGTGTCTGTCTCTGAGCAAAGAACGACCAAAAGGTTACTGACCATGGTTGCTTTTTTATCTTCGTCAAGTTCAATGATGTTTTTGTCACTCAGTTGTTCAAGTGCAAGTTCAACCATGCCAACTGCCCCTTTGACGATCTCGCTTCGAGCAGCAACAACAGCACTTGCTTGCTGACGACGGAGCATGGCTTGAGCGATTTCTTGCGAGTATGCCAAGTGGCTGATCCGAGCTTCAAGAACTTCAATTCCAGCGCGCTTGAGTCGAGCCTCGACGGAGAGTTGCAACTCTTGCGCAATAACTTCTTGATGGCTTGAAAGAGCTACTCCCCCGATATCTTTGTCTTCGATAATGTCATACGGATATTTTGTTGCCATAGCGCGCAGCGCTGCCTCACTCTGAATTTGGACATAGCCGTGATAATTGTCAACTTCGAACAAGGCTTCGGCAGCATCGACGACTTTCCAGACGACAACTGCTGCAATTTCAATTGGGTTTGCATTGACATCGTTGACCTTGAGTTTCGCAGACTCGAAGTTACGAATTCGGAAGGATATCTTTTGCTTTTGATACAGTGGGTTAATCAAGAAATGGAACCCTTCTTTTTGAACAGTACCGGCATACTTTCCAAAAAATTGCAAGGCCTGTGCCTCATTTGGATTGATGACGAGGTAGCTGTTCCATTGCAGAAACCAGAGTATAACCAGCGCCAATTGAAGAAATCCGCCGAAAAAAGCAGTTATGGTCGTAATGTAGGTTACAAACAGGACAAGGATAAGGGCGGGGACGACAAGCCAATGAATGGCAATACCGAGAAAACCGTTAATCGTGGCCTTCTCTACATCCTTAAACATAATTTCATCGTTACCGGCCGTTATCTGTTGAATTGAAGGTGCTGCTTGCATACTTGCTCAGTTTCTCGCTATCATAATGATATCATAAAGATATCGTAAACCATTAACAATTCTGTTAAATATCTCCAAAGGGTGCGAAGGATATGGCCAACAAACCCGTTTTAGTCGTCGGTGGAATATGCATATTGCTTGCAATAGCAGCTTTCGGTATTGCAGGTTCAAGCTGGTCTGAAGGCGTGGATGAGTTTGAAAATCAGGAGAAGGAGGAAGCGTTCATAGAAGGGCCGAATGACTCGTTTACCTACACATATACCGATGAAGATGGTTTGGGGTCGAGCGGATGGTATGTCATGATGGAAGGCGAGTATGGTGATGCAGATGGAAACGACAGAACCGATGCTTGCGAAAATGTGACATTCACAATTACTGACTCTCGTGGAAACGATGTAACAGGTAAGGCAGGGCACGTGTTTTGTGCTGATTCCTATGAATGGAGAGATGAATGGGCTGACCCTGTTGAAGGCGATGGTTTGATCGTGTTCGGTTATGTTTGCGCAACAATCGACTCAACCGATGAAGTGACTTACGAGTGCAACCTTGGAGAAAACTATGTGATAGAGAGCGATACTCAACTATACATTTTTGACAAAGACTCCCATGATTTGCAATATGTTGACGGGGTTTGGTCCTTTATTCAAGGCGGACTCCTCGGTACATTTGGTACGTGTTGCTGCGGCCTTGGTGGTATTTTGATTCTGGTTGGAGCCTTGACAGGAGGGGCGCCAAAGCCGATGGTGGGGTACATGCCTCAGCAAGGAATGGTGATGCAGCAAGGTATGCCACAGCAACAAATGGGACAAATGCCAGTACAACCTCAGTATACCGTCGGAGCAGATATTGATTCCAGTAGCGTGGCCGATACCCCAGTCAGTGTGAATGATACTCCTTCAAGCGTCTGGGACGATTGACAGTGACCGATTATCGTTCACGTAATGCCCGAAGTTTGTCTTGTAAAGCACTTTTACGCTCATTGCGCTTTTCTCCTTGACTTTCCGTAGACATCCGCCGTTCAAACATCTCCTTGTCCCAGAGACAAACATCGCCGTTTTCAAATCCGAGAGCGATCCGCTGTGAATTTGAAGATACGGATTCACAGCGACTGCTTTGGGAAGATGCTAAGATTTGACCGGTTTTAGAATCCCGAACCTCCAGTTCACCTTGGGTTCCTGTCCAGCGACCAACCCAATGTGTTGAAACCTCATTAAACGAAAAAGCGCATCCATGGATGGTAATTGAATTACCTTGCGATGTCCACGCTTTTTCTCCATCACTCATGCACACAAGGGAGCCATTTTCCAATGCTGCAATAAATCCTGAAGAGGTTGGAACAATTTGCTCTATCGAACAAACCTCAGCACTCAAAGTAGCACCTTCATGATTTGAAATAACACCGTTTGCATGTCCAAAATACATCGAGTCCATATCCGAGGCTCCACATGTTATTGGTGATTCGGTTTCAGCCAAAGAATGAGCTAAATCGCCTTTGTGATCAATTGAGGCATAGCCACACTTTGGGCGGCCCAGTCCAAGCCATAATTTTGAATGATATTCGAGGAGGACCCAAGGCCTTTCGTCCATTCTCTGAACCCAATTCATCGCGCCGTCAAAAGAAAAATTCCAAACGGCAGATTCAATGAAATCATTATGCTCGATATCGTAAACGGATGATACGGCATAAACACTCCCTTCAAACAGCGAAAGCGTGTCAGCACTACCCTCCAAAGGATGAGCCCAGCGCTGCTTGCCGCTATGAGAATCAATACAAACGACGTGGAGGCCAGATGTTGCAAAAACTGACTCTTCACTTACGGACAAAACGGTAATTCTGTCTGGTAATTTGGCAGTCCATCTCAAGGTACCTTCTGAATCCCAATGCTTGAGGCGCCCGTTCCAGCCGCCAGCATAGATGCTACCATCTTGTTCGAGATGAACGGCAGAAACAGATTCTCCCAAAGACCGCGTCACCCAAGTCGAGGAAAAGAGGTCCATGACAGTCTGTTAGGCTGAGCCTCCTTAAGTTGGATGGAAGTGATGCATCAAAATCAGGCGCTTCTTCAAAAAGATTGTTCGACCGGAATGTAACGCTTAGGTATTGCAAATGTCAAGAGGAAAGCGACAATTCCGAAACAACAGGCAGCATAGTAATGCCCCATTCCGAAGAAAGAAAGTGCTGCAGCGGTGCGAAGAATTGCGATCGAACCACTTTTCATTGCCCAAAGGGTGAACCCAGTCGCGATGAGGGAAAGTCCCATGAAAGCAAATCCAATAGTGATGTAGATACTTGCCGCACCGGGGTCCATGAGCGGATGATCCAATTGCTGCGGCGTCAAATCGATGTTACGAATCTCGCACTCTTGAGCGCCGTTCGAACATGGTTGGGATGCAAATTCTTCAGGAGAAGGAATGGTGAAATCAATTGTTGTGAAGCCAATTGGCTCTATTATTGCTGGAGGTGAAAGTAAAACGCGATTTGCGAAGACATCCCGGTAGGAATCACGCTCTACGATGATGTCAACTCGGACAAGCCCGGGATCGAGTCGTTCGAAGGAGAACGAACCATCAGTCGCGGTTTGCATTTCTGTCGAATTCCAAATCCCGTCATCATCCCAGGAAATGTAGACGGTTGCGTTCTCCAAAGGTTGTTGCTCATCATCATAAACGACGCCACTGAATGTTGCGGTTTCATCAGGAGCAGTCAGAGAAAGACGGTAGACAAATTCGTCTGGACGCACAAGCCCGGAATTTGGAGACGCGTAATCCAAACCATTCAGAAAACCCAGTAGACAGATGAATAACAAAAAGACGGCAATGGCATTCCCCATTGAATGCATCTTCGGGTCACGCATTGTGAGAATTGTATTTGATGAGGCGAAGGTGATTTCTCCCTTGGGTTCGGTGAGTCCTGTTAATTCATCGATGTAGTCTACATTTTCAGAATCCAAATCTTGCAGGGCAGTATGTTCATCCGATTCGCCCATGTATCCCGCAGAACGCCGACCTACTTCACTTCAATGCGATGTTGAGAGTGAGAGAGAAGTCGGGCGAGCGCCTGTTCGTGAATCCACGCACGCAATTCAACAATGCCATTCTCATGATTGATACGGTTTGCAACTAACCCGGCCTCATACACGTCTGAAACTAAACCTTCCACAGCCCTTCCACCTTGGGCGGGAACAGGAAGAAGAAGAAGGTCTCGTGGCGGCCCGTAAAGGTGGAAAAGTATCGTTTCCTTCAATTCCTGCATGCCTTCTCCAGAATGTGCCGAGATAAGTATAGGGTTTGGTAATCCAAGTGCTGCAACAGTTGCAATACCCTCTTCTTTTTGCAATTCTGTTGCTTGATCACATTTTGTTAAAACTGTGAGGACGTGGTGGA
The DNA here is from genome assembly GCA_937897365.1 of uncultured euryarchaeote. Taxonomy (GTDB): domain Archaea; phylum Thermoplasmatota; class Poseidoniia; order Poseidoniales; family Poseidoniaceae; genus MGIIa-L1. Next base: position 7,856 of record CALCOP010000089.1, on the reverse strand, counting down.
CCATGGAAGAGTCTACAGATTGCCAAGGGAATTCTTCATCGATTTCCTCACCATAAAAGCGTGTAAATACCTCATTACGAGAAGTGAATAATTTGCGCTCCAATTCATCTGGACGATCGCTTACATCTGCTAAAATGAGCAGTAAGTCGCTTTCTAACGCTTCGGCAAGCGTGGCGCGAAAAGCATCAAGGGTTGAAGAGGGAAGGTGGTCAATGAAACCAATTGTATCAGCGAGAAGGATACGTGGGCTCGCCTCCATTCGCCCGACTGTTGTCTCAAGTGTCGAGAATAATTTGTCCTTGACAAGTACCTCTTTACCAGAAAGCGAGAGGAAAAGGCTGGATTTTCCCGCATTGGTATATCCTGCTAAACCGACTGTCATCGCACCACCTTTTGACCGCTGTTTTCTTCTTTCTGATTGCGCCATAGCGTGTTTTTTTTGTCGCTTTCTCAAATGACTGAGTTCACGATTCATGTTGTCAATTATCGCTTGTAAAGCTGTACTTCCTGCACCACCATACCCAGCTCTTTCACCTGTTGTGGTTTGATTTGCAAGTTCTCGAAGAACGGTTCGATCACTTTGCATTTGTGCGATACGAACTTGTGTTCTTGCTTCAAGTGAAGATGCGTGCGATGTAAATAAAGAAAGCAATAAACGCACTCGGTCCCAAACCTCAATGCCAACAGCATCGCTTACGCCCACAAGTTGACGTGCTGATGCGTTTGTGTGCAGCAAAACCAAATCGACTTCTTTCCACGGATGAGTGGGCACGTTGCGTGATGTAAGTTCATCTGCCACATCCTGCAATCGGCCTTTACCGAAAAAACCACGCGGGTCAACATGTCCTGGTTGATGCAGCGTTTCGATAATTGTGATGCCCATAGTCGTAACCAGTGAGGAGAATTCTCTCGTGTCTTCATCACCACGAACCAGAAGTATTGCCTTCCTTCCCTCATGATTCGTTCTCGCCTCACCAAGAGCGACCCCTCCAGTTCCTGCGAGTACGGGAAATTCTTCATTCCCCTTCGCCATGATGACGCGACGGGTCATCCTCATAATAGCCCACCTCTACCAACCGACATGGGCGAGTTGCATGAGGCAACGATAGAATGGAGTGGAGAGCCGAGTGCTGCATCTCTTTTCATAGCAGCTGCACAAGCATTCGATTGCGTCGCCGATTGTGACACTGTAAACGGAAAAGCACAACTTTCTGTAAAGATTCAAAGCACAAATCTGCAAGACTTGCGAAATCGTGTCGATGCTCTGCTCATTGAATTTGCAGACATCGAAGAAAATCTTTAGAGATTCAAATCGAGAATAACCGGCGCATGGTCTGAAACATCAATTCCGCCCTGCCTCTCTATTCGAATCTCACGAACACACCCTGCTGCTGCCTCATTAAGAAGGAAGTAATCGATTCGCCAACCTCTGTTAAGTGCCCTTGCTTGACCTCTATTTGACCACCAAGAATAGATTTTTTCGCCCTCGCCAATATGTTCTCTAAATGCATCCACCCATCCATCTGCGAGAAGACCCGTGAACCACTCTCGTTCATGAGGAAGAAAGCCGCTGGACTTGGCATTTCCTTTTGGGTTCCAAATATCGTCTTCAGTATGAGCGATATTCAAATCCCCGCAGACAATGACCGGTTGTTTGCTTGAAAGATAGGGTTTGAGAAATGCTTGCCACTCATCCATCCAAGCTTCTTTGAAATCTTGACGTTCTTGCTTATTTGAGCCGCTTGGCAAATACGTATTGATGCACGTGAACCCTTGATGCTCTGAAACCAAAATTCTCCCCTCTGTATCGCCTTTGTCAACGATGCCGTCCATTCCTGTCTCTACCTTTTCAAAGCCTGTACGAGAAAGTGTAGCCACTCCCGAATAGCCTTTTTTCTCTGCACAGTGAAGATGGACTTGATACCCAGTTGGCCAAGACCAATCTTTCGGAAGTTGTTCTGGGAGTGCACGAACTTCTTGCAACATAATGACGTCTGCATCAAATGCTCGGAAGTAGTCATCGATTCCTTTTCGGATAGCAGCACGAATGCCATTCACATTCCATGAGACGAAGCGCATGATTCGTCCAAATGTTGGTAGTGGATAAGTGTTCAATGTTGAACGGATGAAATGCTTTTTCCTGCTGCCCGTCCGGAATGAACTGCAGCGTCAGCGAGAATGTGCTCGCCTTGCACCCAAGTTCCAGCAAAAAGAATACCTTTGCTGGCCATAGATAGTTGCTCAATTCGGGATTCGTATGCATCGTGAAGCGTGATCTTGGATTGTTGTGAATGGTGAATGACATGCTGGTTCCACCCGCTCGCTCGGTGAGAGATAAAGTTCAGAAGTGCTTCAAGCCGCTCATCAGCAGAGGAAAATCTTGTTTTTCCAGGATCTGAGGAAAGCCCACCGATTGCAACAGCAGAAAGGTGGCTGCCTTCTCGGCCGAGACGCGGCTGAATTGCCCGATAATCAAGAATTGTAAATTGGTCCTCAATATCGATTACTGCATGCTTTCCAGAGAGAGGTTGAGCATCGAGTGCGAGTTCAACAAAACTTGCGGATAATCGCTTGAGGGAAGAAAACAATTCTTCTGAAAGACGCTCATCGAATGAAGAAACCAGTTTTTTGGCTCCCGATGGACCACAAGCCAGAACGATGACGTCGGCCTCAATTTCTCTGCCATCGACAAGGTATGCTTTTCCGGTTTCAATACGCTGAACCTCAAGTCCACATTCTATGAAGACGCCCACTTCATCCAAAGCAGCAGCGAGTCGCCCGACCATCCCAGCCCAGCCCTCATTTGAAACCAAGAGGTTGCCTTTCATCAACGCATTATATCGGGCATCATTGCGTTGGCCGCCCCACGAAGAGAGGAAATGACAACCAGATACGAGCGCATGAGTGCCGTTTGGATCTTTCAAAATTCGTTTGTTGACAAGTGAGGTTTTCGCGTCTTCAAGAGGCCGGATGATACCGTGGCCGACGACCTCTGTTCGATGGAGGCGGATTGCAGCGGTAGCAAGTTTTACGCGACTTAGCTTTCGAACTAAGTTATGAAATGGTCCTTTTTTAAGAAATAAATGAGGCCCAAAGCCCACAGGAAATCCATCGATGTTTTGGCTCGTGCCACGGCCACCAATTCGTTGTGAACGTTCTAAAACGACAACATGGTGACCGGCAAGAGTCGCCTCAAGCGCACAAGCAAGGCCCGATAGACCTGCTCCAACCACCAAGACTCGCGCCATGTTCAGCGGTTGTGCTTCTGCACCATCAACCCATTCTTTCGCGTTTTAGGTGCGGCATGTTCAAGGTTATTCGACCACACAGGAAGAAATACGGGTGAAGGAATGAGCGAAAAACCACTTATCATCGATGTTGTCGATAACGGCGGACAGTGGACGCATAGAGAATGGCGAATGCTCCGATACCTCAAAGTCGATACCCAAATTATCGATAACACGACACCTGTAGAGGAACTACGAGAGGTTGATGGAATCATCCTCTCAGGCGGTGCCGCACGAGTTGGACTAACTGGCGAATTAGGCAACTGTGGCGCTTATCTTGCAATGGACGTTCCTATTCTTGGAATCTGTGCTGGCCATCAATTCATGGCCCGATATTATGGAGGGGATGCACGTGAATCTCCCGAACCAGAGTTTGGTGCGATGCAAATTACATTACAAAACGGAGGTGGAGAGATTTTCGCAAATACAGCGCCCTCGCAAACGGTTTGGGAATCGCATAATGATGAAGTCCACATCGTTCCTGATGGTTTTTTCATAACCGCAAGTAGCGATTCATGCCAAGTTCAGGGCATGGAAAATGAAAAAGGCGATAGGTTTGGACTGCAATTTCACCCCGAAGTCAATGACTCAGAATTTGGTAAAGAGATGTTTGAAAACTTTGTTGAAATATGCAGAAAGGCCAAAAGTGTCTCATGAAAACCCGTATTGGAAAGAAATCCGTGCAAGTGAACGATTACTTCCGGTGATGAATGGTGACTGCTCCGCAGACTTTGCACCAAACTTTGGTACCGTCCTTGCGTGGAGTTGACCCTGCAACATCGATTTTCACGCCACATACGCATGTCACGGTCGTCTCCATGATGTAGCGGGATGGGTTCGGCTTGATGAACTCAACGCTTAGGTGGACATGTTTATCCATGCTTCAAAACACATGAAACTCTTTGTGGTGGAAAAACCTTTGACTTCAGTAAAAGATAATTCTTCAATTGTGCCGCCTTTCGAAGAAATAGTTTCAACAATGGTTCGTTCACATTCTTCATGTTGTGAACGTTCGATGATGGCCCAGCCCCGTATCACACTTGTTTGATCTCGCCTGAGTAAGGGTAAAAGTGCTGCAAGGTGAGAAATGCTTTGGTGTGGTAAGTTGACTAAAACCAAATCACATTGACCACAATTTGAAGAGTCTTCTGCCCATTCAAAAGCGTCTTTACAGTGGATTTTTGCTGGTTGAAGTGGTTGCAACGGCACGCCTTCAGTTCCCTTTCTGCGCGAAGAAAAGTAATCGATGTTGAGTGCGAGTAATTCCACTGCATCAGGATTGAGGTCGCCAAGGAGATAACCGCAAATGAGGGCGGGTTCAGAAAGCAATACACCCATACTCGGTCCAATGCCGGCATATGGGTCAGCAACGACTATGCTACGGCCTAAGCGTTTATGGAGACGTTTTGCTGTAGCAAGTGTTTCAATGCGTTGATTGGACAACCTTGACGAAAAATAGGCTTTAGACGGGTCGACCCAAAGCAAATTTCCATGCTCCTTGACGCGAGTTTTGGTATCAAGTGAACCATCACGAGTTGCAAGAGGGTGGAGTTTTCTTACTCTAAACTCTCCATGAACGCCTTGGTCTGCGCACACCAATCGAATACTTGGCAACTGAGTAAGCATTGCATCAGCAATCATCTCACCAAAATCCCAAACGGCTTCTTCGATTTTTACGATTAGCACATCGCCCTGTACTTCATAGGAGCGAGGCCAATCGTCAATGTAAGCTTCTTTCAATTCCTGTTCGATGTGCTCAAGCCAATGAGTGGGTCCCTTCAACTGAACTTCCAAAACAATGTGCTTGTTTCCACCCCAAACCGAATCGCTTTCATTCGGAGCTGAATCATTAAGCGGAATAGCATTCAAACCACCCTCAAGACGGGAAATTCCCGCCTCCTTACTGTGCCAATTGTGAGTGCGACAAATCTCCAACCATTGTTGGGTCTGCGCGCTCGGCACACTCAAATGACGCATGACACTCGCTCCATCCAAGCGCGTTGGTGGTTTGAGCATGGCGGAAGAATCGGCACCTGCAAATACGCTTCCAAAAACGGGTTTGCTGTTGATTGGTATGGGGCCAGGCTCCGTTGCTGGTATGACCATGGAGGCGATTGATGCTGCTAAAAATGCCGACCATCGGCGATATGAAGCATATACTGCACTTTGGCCTGAAAAAGAATTGGAACTCCTTGAACAAAAAATTGGCAGCATCAAGCGCGTCATGCGACCTGAAGTTGAACAACCAGATGAACTGTTTCAACTTGCAAAAAACTCTCTCGTAGCTCTACTGGTCGTTGGAGATCCCCTCCAAGCGACGACGCATGTCGATCTTCAATTGCAGGCCATTGAACACGAGATTGAATGTCAGGTCTTTCACGGGGTATCAATCACAACAATCGTCACCGGCGCAGTAGGACTTTCCAATTACCGATTTGGACGACAAACCACACTAACATACCCCTATGGAGGGTGGATTGCTACATCTCCTCTCGAAATGATTGCTATCAACAAGGCCCGTGGCCTTCACTCTTTGATACTCTTCGATCTTGACCCGACGGGCCAAGGCACGGGCGAGCAACGGCCGATGAAACCTCGAGATGCAAAACGCTCATTTGAACTCATGTGGGACAAACTCGATGAGCATCTGAAGCAATTTTCTAATCCACCAAATACAACTCTAATCGCTGTACAAGAGGCGATGTTCAAGGCTCTGCTTAATGAAGAAATGAACGATCTGCCCGCAATTCTTTGCTCCGATATGGGTACTCAAGACCAGAAAATAATATTCGCAACCATCGGTGAATTAGAAGATTTAGAAGGTGGCAGGCTGAATTGCCTTGTCATACCTGCATGGACGAGTGAAGTTGAAGAGAAGGCCCTTCTTCGTTGGAAACAGGAGTGAGTGAAATGGCAAATGATATTCTTCTTTTGGGTTCTTTCCTTCTGTTCATGTTCTTCTTTGCTGGCGTAGGTCTCGCATCGATGCGCGTTAAAGAAGACACAACCGATGACTATTTGGTTGCTGGAAGGGGAATGCATCCTGCTTTAGCCGCACTTTCAGCAGTCAGTACGTGGAACTCCGGTTACATGTTCATTGGATTTATCGGATTCATTTTCCTCAACGGTTATTCAGCAATTTGGATAGCCTTAGTCTCCACCATCGGTCAACTCGTGGCGTGGATTTGGCTTTACAAGTATATCCAAAAGCAAGGTGAAGAGCGAGGTATTCGTTCATTATCGTCTCTTGTCTCGAACACAACCGGGTCTCCTGAGGCAAGAATCGCCGCAATTCTCTCGGTCTTTTTCCTCTCTATTTATGCCGCTGCGCAATTAACGGCCGGTGGCGTTGCACTCGAAGTCATGCTCAACTGGTCACCAACAATCGGTATTCTCATCGGCTTTGTTTTGGTTGTTGCTTACTGTTATGCAGGGGGCATACGGGCTTCAATTTGGACTGATGCTGCGCAATCGAGTGTGATGATTATCGGTTCGCTAATCTTGTGTTACGTTGCCATCAAGGGATCAGGAGGATTTTCTGGACTCCACAATGAATTGGAGATAATAGATCCGAACATGGTCAACGTCTTTCCTTCTGGATTGAGTTTCGGAGCTACGCTTTGGATTGCTGCTTTCTTCCTCGGCGGACTTGGAGTTGCGGGACAACCTCAAGTTGTATCACGAGTGATGACGTTGAAAGATGACAAAGCCCGGAAGGAGGCGATGGTTTGGTTCTTCGTTTGGCAAACCCCGTTCATCATTATCATGTTCCTTATCGGACTTGCATGCAGGGTATTACTGCCAGAACTTGGTGCATCTGGTGCTGAAACCGGGCTGCCTAAACTCGCAATGGAACAGTTAAGTCCATTCCTTGGAGGATTGATTCTCGCATCCATTTTTGCAGCCACAATGTCAACTGCAGATAGTCAGGTTCTTGCTTGCACCGCAGCAATCACAGACGATGTCAAGCCTGAATGGAGTCAAGACCACAAGACAACCAAGATAGTCACCTTGGTTGTAGCTGCTTTTGCTACAGCCATCTCCCTTATCGGACAACTATTTCCCGGGTTCGGTGATTCGGTATTCGCCTTGGTTGTCTTCGCTGTCTACGGGCTTGGAGGGATATTTGTTCCATTAATTCTCATACGAATGATGGGGTATGAGCCGGACACAAAGCACACTGTTGCAATGATGATTGCGGCATTATCCGGTGTATTGGTTTGGACGGCTGCGTCACAACTACTCACGGACGGAGATTGGCCAGGAGGCGTTTTCCCTTCCGTACCTGGAATGGGTGCAGCGTTCGCAACACACTTTGCATTCTGCCAGTTCCGTGATGAGTCTCCAGACAACCCATTTGGCAGATACGCAGTTCCAAAAGGCAGACCGATGAACATTGCAGTAGCAGTTGTTCTTCTTCTTGCCGCCACAATCGAAGGATCGTATCTTGCATTCGCTCCAGATGATTCCGATGAAGTGGGCGTTGCTGGAAGTTACAACGTCACAACTAATTTCCGCACGTTGGTTCTCGACAACGGTGGAGAATACATCGCTGATGGGGAGACATTT
>CALCOP010000088.1 GCA_937897365.1 uncultured euryarchaeote | reverse complement strand
ATACCGTAGTGTTCCAACTCCTCGCGAATCGAAAGTGGGTTAGGTCGGCGACGCCATAGCCACTGAGGTCCGTCAATGTGGGCAAATGGATTCAGGTCCTCCATCGAATACGGAAGCAAACCGACGGGGGTTTGGATCATCACTTCTAAACCAGGGCAGTGATACTCAAGACGAACCATGAGGTCGCTTAAACGCTCTCTCCAAGGGCCAGAGGAACCATATGCAACCAAGACTTCTTGAGAGCCTTTGCCGGGATGGTTTCGTGGACTCCAACGTTTTTTCAAGATGTTTTTTGCAGCGTTGATATGGGGCCGAACGTGAGTGTCATCCCCACCCCAAGGCTCTCCTCCCCTGCGTGGAGATTCCTGAGATTCAACTATCCAGTTCCACGCATGTTCCCACTTTCCGGCATTCTGGTCACGGTCTCGGGCAGCATCTCGGTCATCGAGAATGAGTTCGTCCAAGAATTGTAAGTCGAGTTTTTTGTTGTAAGGACTTGTTGAAATCCACAAGAATGCTTCACGAAGTGCGGGATGCTGATGGCTTCTTCGTTCGACTAATCGCCACAATGTTCCATCTCGAATCGCTTGTTTGCAGCGGTCGAGTTCGGACAATGTTACTTCAAGGTTATAACGTGCAAGTAATGCAGTCTTCTCGTCTTTTGACATGCTACGAACCTCTTGGGGAGTGTGTGCAGCAACGCATGGCATTCGTTCAGGCCATTCAACAAGTGATTCGATTTTTTGTGTGCCCCATGGAGTTAACAATCGCCCATCACGAGCGAAGAGAGCGTATGCAGCTGAATCAAACAAATCTGCACCCAAGGCAATCGACATCGGGAACAGCATTGGATGCCCACATCCAAACATGTGAACAGGGCGGTTTGGAGGTAGGTGAGGAATTGATGCGAGCATAATTTTCGCATAATCCTTGTAGAGGTGTCGCTCCATGACGGGTACAATTCCTCCAACAGGGTGTACTGCAAAATCATATTTGCCCATGCCTTGAGCAGATTGTGTGCGTAGATGTTTGAACAGTCCCCCTTGAATGGGACCGTTAAGCATCGTTGAACCGGCTGCTTCAAGGCTTGCAGGTGCTCGTAGAATCGTCTCTTTCACACATTCGGCAACTTGTTCTTCAGTCATGTCCGGGCGTGAAAATACATCGAGCATGGTAGCGATATCAACTCCAATACTGTTTTGGAACTCAACAATTTCTTCTACGCCAACTTCGACATCTCCGTAGACGTATGCTTGGAAAGTTCCTGAATCGGTCATAATGACGCCGGGATAATCCAGCAGCGAGTGCACTCCTTTTGTGGTTGCGATTTCTTTGAGTTCTTCATGCTTCCAAATGATGTATGAGTTCGTAATCAACGCCCCAATACCATATCTATCCCACATTTCTCGAGGTTCAATCGTACGGATGTTTGGATTGATTACAGGTAACAAAGCGGGTGTCTCAAGAATGCCGTGAGCGGTATGTAACCGCCCTAACCTTCCACGTCCATCACGAGCAGTAATCTCAAACAGTCCGGCATCAGCCTCGCGACAAGGGATCGGGTCTTTGCGAGGTCCATCCGTCCATGCTCCCATACAACCAACCCGTTCATCCGTGTCTTTCAAACCATTCATCTAAAAGATGTCATCACACAAATTCAACAGCACCATGTGCGAGGATGAACTCTCTACCTAATTCATCAAAAGTGTCGAGTAGTGCAGATGAAAAGCGAATTCTACAGATTTCATCATCACCTTCCAAGTCTTTTTTCACTCCTTCAAGTGTTCCTGGCGCTGCTCCACATGAAAGGCATGCGCCGGTTAAATCCAACACTAAATCGAGTTCACTCACTCCATTCTCGCCCCACTCCAAGGATGAAACCGCAATACCTCCGCCATGCCCATCAAGTGCGGCACGAACATCTCCTAAACGGGAAAGGAGTGCTGGAATGAACTCGTTTGTACCTATTATTTGTAGGAGTGAAGTCGAACGAAGCCGTTGCTCTTCAACTGGGTCAGTAACCTCGTCTATTCGCCGTTTTGCTTCCGATGACATTGCTGCCTTTGCCTCTGCTGCATATTTTGCAACAAGGTCATCGTCGGTCATGTTTGCCGCTCTCATCCCTGCTTCTTGAATACTATTATTCTACTCTGTTCACGTTGAATGAAGTGGGATATGATTACACCACTTGATAAAGGAGTTACGCGAGGAGTATATGGGTGAGGCTGTGACTGAAGAGGTTTTACGCGTCGAAAATCTTCATGTCAGTGTCGAAGGCACTCCCATCCTCAAAGGAGTCAATCTCATCATCAATCGCGGCGAAATCCATGCAGTAATGGGCCGAAACGGCGCTGGGAAGTCAACTTTGGCCAATGTGGTCATGGGTCATCCAGCATATGAAATTACAGAGGGGCGTGTGTTCTTCAAAGGTAGTCCGTTGGAAGAACTCGAGGTCTTTGAGCGTGCTCGTGCCGGAATGTTTCTGTCGTTCCAATACCCAGCATCCATTCCAGGTGTCCAAGTCGGAAATTTCCTCAAGAAATCCGTCGCATCTGTCCGTGATGAGCCTCCGAAAGGTCGAGCTTTCCGCAAAGAATTAAATGCGGCCATGGAAAAACTATCGATGGACAAAAGTTTCCTCTCACGATATGTGAACGATGGTTTCAGCGGAGGAGAGAAAAAGCGATTGGAAATTCTCCAGATGCTCTTGCTTGAACCCCACCTTGCCTTGCTCGATGAAACAGATTCGGGGCTGGATATCGATGCGCTACGAATCGTTGCGCAGGGAATCAACGAAGTGGCAGTTAACTCGGGTTGCCTCATCATCACACACTATCAACGACTTCTTGATCTGGTTAAACCGGATTTCGTTCATGCAATGATTGATGGAGTAATCATCAAGACTGGAGGGCCCGAACTTGCGCTCCGCCTTGAAGACCAAGGATATGACTGGCTTGACGTGGCTGCTTGAGGTGATACATATGTCGAACGAAACAGAAGAAATTATTGGCGATTACCGCTATGGATTTCATGATCCTGAAAACTCGACCATACGGTTTGATAAAGGTCTGTCTGAACAAGTTGTGCGCGATATTTCAGAACTCAAAGACGAGCCTGAATGGATGACTGAACTTCGAGTTAAGGCTTATCGGCACTTTGTTGAACGAGTTATGCCAGATTGGGGCAATTGTAACCTTCTCAACATGATTGATTTTGAGAACGTCACCTATTTCTTACGCTCCTCGAATAAAACTGAAAACTCTTGGGACGAAGTACCCGATGACATCAAAAATACATTCAACAGGCTTGGGATTCCTGAAGCGGAACAAAAGTGGCTCGGTGGAGTTACTGCTCAATACGAGTCCGAGGCCGTCTATCACTCCATTCGAGAAGACCTCGAGGAACAAGGAGTCATTTTCTTGGATATGGACTCAGGTCTCAAGCAATATCCCGAAATTGTCAAGAAGTATTTCGGTTCTGTAATCCCGCACAGCGACAATAAATTTTCTGCCCTAAACACTGCTGTTTGGTCGGGTGGCTCGTTCCTTTACATTCCGAAGGGGGTTAGTGTCGAAATGCCTGTTCAAGCCTATTTCCGTATCAATGCCAAAAATATGGGTCAATTTGAACGAACACTGATTATTGCTGATGAAGGCAGCACTGTCCATTATGTTGAAGGGTGCACTGCTCCAAGTTATTCAACGGACTCATTGCACTCTGCTGTTGTAGAACTGATCGCTCTGGAAGGCGCAAAAATTCGCTATTCAACCGTCCAGAACTGGTCGAGCAATGTCTATAATTTGGTTACAAAGCGAGCAGTTGCTCACAAAAACGCAGTTGTTGAATGGGTAGATGGTAACATTGGTTCAAAGTTGACGATGAAATATCCATCTGTTCTTCTCAAGGGAGAGGGTGCTCACGCGGAAGTGATTTCTGTTGCATATGCGGGCAAGGGGCAACATCAAGATACGGGTGCTAAAGTCCACCACCTTGCTTCCAACACAACATCCAACATTCTTTCCAAATCGATTTCCAAAGATGGTGGCCGCTCCTCCTACCGTGGGTTGTTGCAAGTCACTCCTAAATCGACAGGATGTCGTTCAAAGGTTGTATGTGATGCACTCATTCTCGACGGAGATTCTCGCTCTGATACATATCCTACCATGGAAATTGGAAACTCGTCATCAGATTTAGAACACGAAGCCAGTGTATCTAAGGTTTCAAGTGATCAGTTGTTCTATTTGATGAGTCGTGGATTTACCGAAGATGAGGCAATGGGCTTAATCGTCAATGGATTCTTCGAACCGTTCACCAGAGAACTCCCGATGGAATATGCAGTTGAACTGAATAAGTTACTCGAATTGGAAATGGAGGGTTCCATTGGATGATCTACCAGAAGATGGCAATCCCTCCTCGTTCAGAACATTTGTGGCGCTATACTCCCTGGCCTCGAATCCATCCAAGTTCACCCGATGAAGTTCCTGATGTTGTCGATTTGGTTTTCTCTGTCGATGGTGGACATACTTTGGAAGCAATCGAAGAGTTAGAAAATTCTCATGATGATATTGCCCGAGCGTTTCTACATTCTGCAGGTGGTTCAAAGAACCGCCTGTTAATTTCCCAAGATTCAGATATTATTCAGGTTCATGTTCGTGCCACTGGTAACATTGCTGTGGGGCACTTGCATCTTGATGTGAAAGCGTCATGTGCTGTTCTCATTCATCTTTCCGGCGAGGCTGAATGGGTTGGCATTCACGTTACTGGTAATGTCCAACCCAATACCCAAATCGCATATGGATTCATCAATGAACTCGATACCAATACGAAATTTTTGCGCTGCGAAGACTGGCTTGTCGAAAGAGATGGCGAATTGGAACACGCTACCCTTTCAATTGGTGGTTCTCGCTGTAAATCCGATTTACGAAGCACATTGAACGGAACTGGTTCATCTATTCGCCAGTCCGTCACGGCCAATGCGGTCGGTTCTCGACACGACGATGAGCATGTTGAGATTCATCATCTTCATGGACACACATTTTCAGACTTGGTGATGAACTCCGCCTGCTCGGGTAGCAGCCATTTTATCGCAACCGGACTGCTGACGATTGCGGAGGGTGCGAACAAAACCGATGCCTCCCAAGTCTTCCGCAATCTGCTTCTTTCCAAAAAAGCTCGAGCAGAAGCAATTCCTGAACTCGAGGTTCTTGCAGATGATGTTTCCGCTGCTCATGGTGCAGCGAGCGCTCCTGTTGACCCAAACCAAATGCATTACCTCATGTCAAGAGGATTGAGTCCTGATGAATCACAAGCACTTATTGTCGGAGGATTCCTTCTCAATGCGTTCTCTAACCTGACCAACAAGTATCTTACCGAAGAGATGCAAACACGGCTCACTGTTCACCTCGAATGTGAATTGAAGGGGTGAAAAAGTGGCTATACGTGATGATTTTCCGATTCTCAAACGTGAAGTCAACGGCTTCCCTTTGATCTATTTGGATAATGCGGCAACCACCCAGAAGCCACAAGTCGTCCTGGACGCAATGAATGATTACTATACCTCTTCAAATGCAAATGTTCACAGAGCTGTTCACACGCTGGCTGGTGAAGCGACTGAAGGCTACGAAGCATGTCGTCAGCGATTGAAAAGTTGGTTCAATGCTGACCGAGCAGTGATCACAAGTGGCACGACCGAGGCGATTAATTTGGTTGCACATGCGTGGGGCCGAGCAAACTTGGTCGAAGGAGACGTCATCGTGTTGACTGAAATGGAACATCACTCCGATATTGTACCATGGCAAATGCTTGCTGAAGAGCGAAAGGTTGAGTTGAGGTATGTTCCAGTGCTGGAAGATTTCACCCTTGACATGGACGTATTTGCCGCATCACTGGATGATGCTAAACTTGTCTGTGTCGTGCATACATCCAATGTGCTGGGTGTTCGGAATCCTTTGGAAGAAATTATCCAACTTGCTCATTCAAACGGCGCCTATGTCTTGATTGATGCCGCTCAAGGTGTTCCACATGAGCAAATTGATTTCAAGGAATCTGGAGCCGATTTTATGGCATTCTCGGCCCACAAAATGTGCGGACCAACCGGTATTGGTGCATTGCTTGTCAATGCTGATGTGTTTGAAACGATGCAACCTTTCATGGGAGGTGGAGACATGATTGAAACAGTGACTGTTGACGGTTCTACCTATCAGACGAATGAGCATAAATTTGAAGCAGGTACACCCCGGATTGCTGAAGCAATAGGGTGGTGTGCGGCATTTGATTGGATGGCGAAACTCGATTTGGAAAAGGAACACAAAAGGCTTGTAGAAATCGCTCGTTGGGTTGCTGAACAACTACGGTCGATGGGCATACCTGTTTACGGACGCCATGAAGAAAAAGACAGTGCAGTCGTCTCTTTCCTTCACCCTACCATTCACAGTGAGGACTTAGCACATTTGTTGGATGCACGAGGGTTCGCAGTTCGTACTGGGCACCATTGCGCACAACCCTTGCTGCATAGATTAGGCATTAATGGGACAGTTCGAGCCTCATTTTATCTGTACAACTCCATGGAAGAAGCAGAATACTTCGTGGAACAACTCAAAGAAATAACGGAGAGGTTTGGATGACTTATCCAGATGCTCTGGCTGAATTGATTGAAGAATTCCAAGAAATAGATGATAAGATGGAACGCCTCGAAATGGTTTTTGATTTAGCCGATGAAGTTATTCCTTTTCCTCATGACCAGTGGACATCAGAGTCAAAAGTTCAAGGTTGTCAATCCGAGGCACACGTTCATGTCGAATTACAGGACGGTAAGGTTCTCCTCCTTTCAGGGGCTGATGCAAAATTAGTTCAGGGATTGATGGGGATTTTGACACTTGCTATCAATGGCAGTGCTCCTGCACAAGCCTTACTTCTTTCACCAGATTTTGCAGAAGATATGGGTATTCTCAATTCACTCTCCCCAAGTCGATCGAATGGTTTTCGAAATATGTTCGATAAGGTTATGAGAGAGATTCGCAATTATGTATGAGGTGTTTGAATGGTAGAAAAACAGGATGTATTGACACAATTAGATGAAGTTGAAGATCCCGAATTGGAGTTATCAATCGTGGAACTCGGTCTGGTTTACGACGTACGCTTTGAAACGAAAGAAGAATTACTTCACGCCGAAATCGATCTTACTCTCACATCCCCCGGCTGTCCTGCGGCACCTGAAATTATGGCTGCCGCTCACCGTGCAGCTTTACAAACCGAAGGTCTTGAAAGCGTTCACATTAATCTCGTTTGGACGCCTCGTTGGGATCCAAAAATACACGCTTCTGAAGATGCCCGAATGGATATGGGCATTTGGGACTGATTATCGTCGTACGACGATGGTCAGTAAATCTCCATCTTTGAGTAGGTGGTCTAAACCGACCCGTTGCCAATCGAATTTTGCGCTCGGTCCTTTCACACGAGCATATCGAAACTTTCGAACAAAGTCCCTATGCAATTTGTTACAAATGTGCTGTACTGTTGAGTCATCTTTGACAATCAGTGGTTCTTCTAAGTCCGCATCTTGTCCT
>CALCOP010000087.1 GCA_937897365.1 uncultured euryarchaeote | reverse complement strand
ATTGCTAATCCAGTGGTGTTTCACCTCGGGAGTTCAAATCTCCCCTGCCGCGCCATATTCAGTCGAAGAAATCTTCGAATTCATCAGCAGTAACTCGAGCTCCTGCACGTCGATTTCGAGCCTTCATAATTCGAGACAGTCGCTTTCTCTTTTTGATAATCAGAGGGAGAGAAATCATGCTCATAACAAGGGTAATCAAGGCAACAAGACCGGTTGTCTTGAATTCATCTACTTCCATATAGTCTGAAAGCGTTCCAAGCCACTCAACGCCAAGAGGTGGTTCAGGCTCTGGAGGCGGTATTGGAATGAGGTGTTGGTTGTAATCCCACCATTGGTCTTGAATGACAATTCGAGCGGAGTTTACTGGATAGTTGACTTCAAGCAATTGATTACCGACAGAGTCGACAGGTGCGAGAACATAGTAGAAGGTTCGATAAGGTCGTATATTTTCATCCTCAATACCACTTTGGTTGTAATATCCTGTCTCGCCCTCATCTCCAGTCAGACCTGTTTCAAGAGGCGTCAAGAAACTTAAATCAATTCCCGCAGGTTGTTGATCGGTTCGATAGAGGTTCCATGTCACGTCCCCCGTTGTCTCTTGTTCAGGCCAAGTCCAAGTCATGTTCAAGTCATAACACATCGACCAATCATTTTCAATTTTGTAACATTCGCTATCATTGGTGAATGTCACAGAATATTGCAAGTTTGAGACTGCTTTTTCAGGAGGAATTGCATCTCCACAGAAAGCCACGGGTTGCCCAGAATCATCTCTCGAGACCTCAATATGAAGGAAATCGGGGATACCTTCTCGGTTCGCAGGCATGACGGCATAGGATGCGCAAGTGTTTGTTGCAAGTGGTGAAGGGTCAATCCACGATGTCGTCTCGGTATCCACAGATGCAACCAGTGTATCGAGCGTCAGGGTTTCCCAAATAAATTCATTAAAATTAGGATATGGAGATGGGAAAATAGTTCCAGCGTTATTCTCGACGGTGAGTTTGTAAATGTTCCATGAACCAATGTATGGATTTCCAGTGTCCCCGCTCGGGTCCCATTGAAGTTCAATTATTCCACCTTCTCGTTGTTCAAATTCAACCTCGCCGATGCTGATATTGGCTGCGGGTGAGTTTCCAATGATGAGGATTACACCGTTTTGGTCAAGGGTTACGTCAAACGAGTGATCTTCATTTTTGGTGTAGATGTCGAGCACGGTCCAAATATTGTCATCAAGCGTCGGTAGGAATCGGATATCGACGGTATCAAGCGGTATGTTCTCTGGTAGGAGAGCTGAGGTATTGAGATGGAGGTTCATGTAATCCATGCCAGTATTGTTGGAATTATCTTCTGTTGCCAGCACTTCAAAAGAAAGTAACAGCAATGGCTCTCTCCCTTCTCCAATGCCATATTGCGTGCCAAGAACGGGTAAAATTGAATCGTGATTGAGGTAAGACACCGACCGAGTCACGGCTTGGCCAGTGAAATAGGGTTCGTTATCAAGACTCACATAATTGTAAAGTGTAATATCTTCATGAACAGTCTCCAACTCTCCAAAGTTGTCCGTAACGCGCAGTGTGATGGTATGGTCGCCCAGTCCAAGCACAGAGCCTGAGATGTTGAGCAGTTGGCCATATCCGAGATTGATGATGCCGGATACCCACCAGGAATAATTCAGTGGGGCAGCAGCTGTAGACCCAGTTCTTGCGACCATTTCGATGTAATCTCCCGTTGTGTATGTACCAAGTGGGTTGCTCTGAGAAATGACTGCATTAATGTCTCCAGCAAGGATGTCAGTAAGTTCACTCAAACTGTTATCGCCCATTTTTGCATCAGTTCCTTCGTCGAAGTTTACTGGAACGCTGATCGTCAATGTGCGTCCATCACCAACTGTGGTAAGATTGAACATACAGGTTTCAACTTCACCTGGTTTCAAATCATTCAATATGCATTGAATTTCATCTTCAACATCTCCAATCTGGTCGTAGACTTGGAAGGAGATTGTGGCGACAGCAATTGTTAGATTTCCTTTATTGGTAATTGTTGAGTGAACCATATCTTCTCCAAAATAGTAATTGCTTGAGGTTGAATCATGGCCGGGTACCATCGATGTGGCTTGTAAATCGATCGTATCATCAAAGATAATGGAAATCTTTGAAAGGTCATTTTCCGAGTTTAAATCCGCATAAGGAGTTCCAGTGCTGCTGAACATCCCCCACACGAGATTGAAGGTCCCCTGGCTTGAGTGAGTAAATGTTGGCATAGCGCGAGAGAAAGATGATACCCCGCCCCAGGAAGGTAAATTCGATACGTTTGTGTATGATTCTGCGAGCATCATTGATTCATCTTCATTCCACAACTGCCAACCGATTTCAGCAACAAAGTTACATGTTCCACAAGCAGTGACTGACCCGACTATTTGCATGTCATAATTGACATTTGTATTGAGAATTGAGTTGCCCGAATAAACAGCAAGGTCAGTTAGAATACTGGTTGGGTCATACGATGTATCAATTGCGAGGTCAACAAAAGACCGTGTAAGGTTGATGTGGAAGGTTAAAGCGTCATCACTTGGATCTTGGTCTTGTAAATCGAAGGCGTAGACTATGGTGTAGGTTCCTTCATCTCCCGAAGGGTTCCACGAGTTGCTGGAACTGTAATCGGCAATTGTTCCAGGGTAAATGACGGGTAGGGAGAAACTTCCACGTTCGTCAAAATTTGATTTGCACACAGCGGTATCAACAAACCCTTCGCAAGCATACCACCACAAGACTCTGCTCGAGATGGATTGGAGTCCTTCATTGGCAATCGAGATATTGAATGTGATAGGATCCCATGAGGACTGCCATGCATCCTCGAGTGGAGCATTTGTCGCCTTGATGGAGAGGTCACCTGGTTCAGATGCAGCGGCACTTGGGAGTGTTAAAAGCCCGGTTAAAGAGGCAACGAGGAGAAGAAAAACAAGTGAAATACTTTCGCATTTCCGCCTCGAATCACGTGGAGCATAGCGCGACATTAGCAGGTGCCTCACATCGGGGCTTCAAAGACTCATCGCCCCCGAAGGGGGCATATTTGCGATAATTTGACTATTTCCCCCGTCTCCATGCGGCAACCTCTTCAATCGTCGAACATACCAATGCTCATGCGCAGTGAGGGTTTTCGTTCTTTGGAAAGGGACGACAATGCTCTTACGGCCGTCATCGAATTCCTTTCTGCGTTTACTTTATTCCTCATGATTCTCACAGCCTTTCTCTCCTTGGCTCAGCTTCAAATGGGCTCCAATGACCCGAATGTCGATCGAATCGACCGTTCAGCAGTACAGGGGCTCGACCGTTTGACTTCTGATGGAGGCTGGTTTGTTCCTATGGGTCCAGAAGGCCTTGATTATGCAAATTCTACCTCCGAATGGCATCTTTACAGCGCTGTTCAACTCGATGATGGAAGAGTGCAAACTGGATTGGTTAAGGACGGTATTCTCGACCACATGAGAATTGCTGCATTGCATAATGTTTCTGAAGAAAATATGGCTTTGGGTCTTGGTCTTGATGAAGGGTACTCTCTGTTTTTGTCCATTGAAGTAATTGTGTCGAATGATTCATCTCGAATCGGACTTGAGCTCTTTTCGGGTGGCACAGAGCGTTCGACTGCTCCGGCTTCTTCAAACGCTCATCGGCAATTTTCTCAGAATGGAGAAATCCTCCAAGTTATTTTTGAGGTACACAAGGGTGGTAAGAAAAACAATGACCTGCATTTGACCGAAGTTATGGTTCGGCCAATGTCATCGGGTCCCGAGTGGATTGAAATCTATAATCCGAATGACTTCGCCATATCTTTACGTGGCTGGTCTCTCAATCACACCTCATCTTCCTTTACGAATAATCTCCTTTTGAAAGAAGGTGTAATTTCTGGCCACTCGACTGTTCTTTTGACGGGTGATGCACTCTCTCAAGAATCTGGAAATGCCTCTCAAGTTATCGACCTGTCTCAAGAATCATTTCTTGGCGTAGGTTCAATCAATCTTCTTACCGACGGGCGCGGAACCCTCTCATTACGTTACACGCAAATTTTCGAGGCCCAACCCTACGACGTCATGACCGTAGAGTGGGGTGGAGCTTCCGACTTGTTCACTTCACTGGGTGAATCGTTGAGCGCAACCCGAACCCTTGATGGTCTGGGGGCGACTTGGAGCGTTGAGACGAACCCTTCCCCAGGCGATTATCTCTGAGGCTCTCTTTACCTATTTTGACCTCCATTTAGCGGATGCTTCATGAACCCAAGCCCATTGGTCTGTACAGATTCACATGCAGTCGACTTCCGTTTACACCCGTGACCGCTGTATAACAGGCATTCATGGATTGGATGAAATCCTTCGCGGCGGGATACCCCACGGCTCAACCGTGCTTGCTGCAGGGACATGTGGATCTGGAAAGACGACGCTCGCAATGGAATTTCTCGTTCGTGGTGCATTAGCGAAATTGCCTGAATCATGTGCACACTTTACCGCGACAGAACCGTCGATTAAACTCCTTGAAAACATTCGACAATACGCCTTTTTTGACATGAAAATGGTTGATTCGGGTAAAATCAACGTGTTTGACATGGACGTGCTATACTCTTGGCTCGGCTTGGACAAAGCATCGTTCGACCTCGATGATGTTCACGCGCTGATTAAAGCAATCATCAATATTGTTCACGAAATTGGTGCTACTCGGTTGGTCATTGATTCAGTCACGACTTTGTGTTACAAAATTAAATCCGAACAATTGATTCGTGACTTCCTCTTTACGCTTGGTAAGAAGTTGGCTTCACTGGGTTGTACGACAATACTCATTTCAGAGATCACGTCGGCTACAGAGAATGCTCACTGGTCCTCCTTCGGTGTCGAGGAAGCAATTGCCGATGGAATCATTGTCATGGGCGATGTTGAACGAATGGGTCACTTGCTACGTTTCCTTCAAGTTGTCAAGATGAGAGGAACCGCTCATAGTCGCGCCAAACACGCAATTGAACTCACTCCGCTCGGGGTAATGCTTACGCCAATGCTCAAGTGGGGCGCTCAGCATGATAAGACCAACAAAGTAGGTGCCTGAACATGTATTCTAACCTCGTACTTGATGACCGCATCGCCGAACAGCTGGCGCTTGATGTCAGCCTTAGCAGTGCAATTCAAGTTCGCTTCGGCAATTCAAATGCGTTCAACGTTACTGCAAGTACCTTGGTTCCTTTGATGAGGGACCACGAGATGGGTGGCGTCTACATTTGCGCAAGCGTCGGGGCTGCTGAGCGAATTGAAGAATTCAAATCAATAGGACTTTCAGATGAATACATCTCGCGAATTCAATTCATTGATTTGGTATCATCTGGTATCCTTGGAGGTACGGATGTGGAATACTCAAACATTCATTTCGTTGATAGTCCTATCATGCTCGAATCAGTCCTTCTTCGAACAATGTATATCTTGCGAATGACCACATCACTGCGGAATTTTGTGTTCTTGGACAGCGTTAATGCTCTCGCTATCTATAATGACGAGCGCATGCTTGCGGAATATCTCCATACATTCATCAACACCTTTCGCCAAAGAGAAGTTCTTTCTGTTATCCTCAATGTTCCCGATCAAACTCCACCATTGGTTCTTGCCAATCTCGACTTATACTGTACCGATTTAATCGACAGAGGTCAGGTTTTGATTAATTGAGGTGTTCACTATGGCTCGTAAGATTGAATTTGACCCGGAAGATGAAGAGTTCTTTGGAAAAGTTGGTTCATTTGGTGTTCCGAAGTTCGATAATGAGATGCACGGGGGCGTACCACGCGGATTCATGATGGTTGCATTCACGGATACGGGTTCTGGAAGCGAATTGTTCGCTAAACAATTTACATCACCGGCTGAAGAGGCTGAAAATACACTCTACATCTCTACCAATGAGGGTCAACAAGAAATTATCAGGATTTTCCAAAAATACAGCTGGCCTCTCGATATCAGTGTTCGAACAATTGGTGAAGAATACAATTCAACGGTCTTAGAGCGAGAACTCCTTGCAAGTCGTTATCGACTCGAGGGTTTTCGTCTTGACGACATCCGACGACTGGCGCAAACGCGATTCGTCGATGACAATACCCAAGATTATTTGACCGAGGTTACCAACGAAGTCATGGCACTCGGGCCATACTTTAGAGCCGTTATCGACAGTTTAGATTTCTTCTTACAACGTGAGGACCCTTCTCGTGTTGTTGCCATGGTACGTATGTTACAGGCACATGCACAATTAAACCGTGGTTTGCTGCTGGTGTCTGTGTCTACAAACGGTCTTGATCCTATCGTAAAGCAGGAATTGGCATCGATTGCAGACATGGTACTTTCGTTCCAGGTTCGAACAATAGGTACCGATTTCGAAACTTCGATGATTGTCTCCAAGTTCCGCAATGCGCCTGAAAATTTGAAAATTCTTGTCTTCCGCGTTACTCCTGAAGAAGGAATTACGCCAGAAACCGTTGAACGTATCGCTTGATGCGCTCAATACTGAGCGTTTGATGAGCCTTTGCGCAGTGATGATTTTTTGTCGACATATCCAAAGAGGTCGGGGGTGACGAAGCATCATGGGCGACCGAGCAGCAACTGGCGGTTATGACCCATCCGGTATCGATATTGATGCTTGGGAGAAATTGGAATTGCAGCTCGAAGAGACCATTCCCAATTACGACAGAGTGAATCGTCTAATGACGTTTGGACAAGATAAGCGATGGCGTAGAAATGTCAGAAATCATGCCACGCCCGGTATGAAAATCCTCGAGGTTGGATGTGGTCCAGGTTCCTTCGCCGAAGACTTGGTTGGGTTAGATGTGACGTGCCTTGACCCCTCATCTGAGATGTTAAAAGTCGCCAAAAAGCGAGTGGATGCAGCACGCGCAGCCCGTGGCGAGAAGCCAGCACATTACATCGAGGCGATCGCTGAATCGATACCTTGTGAGGACAACACCTTTGATATGGTATTCTGTCTCTTTTCTTTTCGTGATTTTCAAGATAAGAGAAAGGGTTTGACTGAGATTCTGCGCGTCCTCAAACCCGGTGGACGTTTGGTTATCTGCGATGCAGGGAAGGCCAATTGGTTTCATGGCCTCGGTGGTCGAATCTGGATGGCGACCGTTGTTCAATGGATTGCCAGATATGTTACGAAGAAGAAAAACCATCCTTGGAAAGGTCTTGCGAACACATATACCCAATATGGTACAAACGGCTACTATCGAAATATGATGAAAGAAGTGGGATTCGATGATGTTCAAGGTCGTCTTTTGTGGCCGTTTTTGATGTCCAGTCGCTTTAGGGCTACGAAGCCCAAGCAAAAGTGAAATCGTGGTATTGCCCTCGGAAAGTTCATTCTTTTACCCCATTAGCCTCATAAACCTCTTTCAGTTCCGAGGAATATCGGTGGTTTACTTGGGTATGAAAGATGTCCTTCAAAAAATCAAAGAGGCCGAGCAGTCTGCTGAAAAGCGACTTTCCTCTGCTCAGACTGAATCCAGCAAAATAACTGCTGACGCTCGGCGCGAAGCCGCAGCACTTGTTACCAGTGCAACGGAAGATTCAGTCGCAGAGACACAAGCTACTCTTGATGATGCACGTTCAAAAGCCGGCAAAGAAGCCGATTCAGTTCTCAAAGAAGGTGCTTCAACGATCGAATCAATCGAATCATCTGCATCCAGTCGCAAAGAAAAAGCAGTCAAGAATCTACTTGATGCAGTATCATCACAGTGAGGCGATTCAATGTTTGCTACTTCTGAGATGTCCCGTCTTACAGTAGCAGGTTCTGTCGAAAAAATGGAGGAAGTCCTCCGCCTATGCACTGAACTTGCGTGCGTTCACATCCAGGAATACGGTCGTTTCGAAGACGGCATCAACGTCGGCAAATCAATGGATAGCGATGAAGCTAATGCAATTAGTAACCTTCTTGTCAAGGTTCAGGCTGTCTCTTCTACGGTTCAAGCAGTGAATGCTGAAGGTGCTATGCCGCATGCTGATGTCGCAAAAATTGTTGAAGGCTATGATGAAAAAATCTCGACCGCACTTGGTTACATCAATACCATTCGTGATGCTGAATCAACCATCGCCACCTCACAAGAACAACACCATGCACTCAGTAGATTGGCCCCTCTCGACCTTCCTCTCGAACTCATGAGCGGATACGGCGGAGTCGAAGTTTTCGTCGGCGAAACCCGACGTGCTTCCAAAGCTACTGAGGTCTTTTCTGAAATCCTTTCAGATATCGAACTCCATGCAGCTGGAGGGCTCATTGCAGTCGCTTGTCGCTCGGAACATTCTGCCGAGGTTCAAATTGGTATGGCTGAGCTTGGCTCTAAACCGGTGCAAATACCGGATGGTGAAGGTTCACCTGCGCAGAAGGCTGAAGCACTTCTCGCTGAAATTACCCGTTTAGAGTCTGTGATTGTTGAGACACAAGAGGAACTCGATGCTTGGACAGAACAAAACGGTCGCAGTCTCGTTGCAGTTGAAGAATATCTTCTTCGAGAAGCAGCTATTTTCACTGCACCTACATTGATGGCAGTGAGCAACCAAGCATTTGCATTGGATGGTTGGGTGCCCAGCGACCAAGCAGACAGAGTCAGAAACCGCTTGTCAAAGGTTGCATCTCACGTTACTATCGAGGCTTATGAAGGTGGACATCACCATCACGAGGAGCATGAAGAAAACGCTCACTCAGACCCTGAAGAGCTCATCATGCTCTCGAACTACCTCCACAAATCGAACCAATCTATCTTCCAATTCTTCAAGGCAATCGATCTCGACGATTCCGGTCTTATTGACTGCTATGAGTTCCAAACTGCTCTGAAGAACGCAGATATTGCAAACCTTCCGCCTTGGGAAATGGGTAAACTTGTTGCTGCTGTCGACCTTGATGGAGACGGCAAAATCAACTTACCAGAACTCGATATCTCGTTGACTCGAATTCGAAACATGCCTAAGCACGACGATCATCCGGAGCCTGAACCACCTATTCAATACACCAACAGTACGACATCTGAACCCTTCGAACTGATGGTCGATTTGGTCGGTCGCCCGAAATACGGAACTTTTGACCCGACGATGCTGATGATGATGACTTTCCCGTTCATCTACGGTATGATTTTGGGAGACTGGGGCTATGGAATTGTTCTCTTGCTTTTGGCAGCTTGGCTTGGTAGCAAAGCATTCGCAGTTGATCCAATGGCTCAGAAAGGAATTACCATCCTGCGATGGATGGGAGTTTGGTGCGTCATTTGGGGTATCATTTTTGCAGAAGGATTTGGATTTGTTTGGGACGGTAGCATGTATGATGCGACTGGCACACTCAAAGACGGGTATCGATGGGGGCCTGACATCGCTTTCTTGACCAGTTTTTATGACTGGACCTTTGCAAATGTCAAGGTTCCTGAAGCGTTGGCCGAATTACTCAACCTTGGCGGACTTCACATGCCGTTCCATCGAGCGTCTGCCGGCCATGGATTGCAGGAATATGTCATCCTCTCTGTTTACCTCGGTGCAATTCACATCTTCTTGGGTTACATTCTCGGTTTGGTTAACGTTTACAAGGCGCATGGAGCAGCAGCCGCTTACTTCGAGAAAGGCTCTTGGATTCTGATTCTTATCGGCGGATTCATGCAATGCAGAAACATGGTTTCAGGCTACAATGATTTGTTCGAATTCCAAATCTGGACCGTCTTCCTTATTATCGGTATTATCAGCCTCATCATTGGTTTGGCTGTTTTCGAGAAGTTTGGCTGGGCCGGTGGATTCATCATGGGTCCAATCGAAACATTCGGTCTGCTTGCGAACACTCTCTCTTACTTGCGAATTATGGCTGTCGGTGTTGCAGGAGTGAAGATTGCTGAAGTCTCTATTTCTATGGGCTTCGAGCCGATGATGGACGCTTTCACAAGTGGTGAAGCTACGGGTATCATCGTCGGCTTACTTTGCCTTATTCTGTTCCTCTTCGTCCAAGTCTTCGCTATTGCCTTAGGAATCCTTTCTCCAACAATTCACGCTGCCCGTCTCCACTTTGTGGAATGGATGGGCAAATTCTACGACGGGTCTGGTAGTGCATTCGCACCGCTTGGTGGCCGTAATCTCCATGTGGAGAGTAAATCATAGTCCAACGGACAAAAAACGGAGGTAGTAAATATGAACGTAAATACCCTAAAAATGAGCCTAAGAACACTGATCCTATTGGCAGCCATCACCATGGTTGCACAAGGGGTCGCAGCAGCTGAAGATGCAGAATTAACCCAATCCGATGGATCTGGATACTCTGCAATCGGCGCTGGAATTGCCCTTGGACTTGCAGCAATTGGTGCAGGTCTTTCACAAGCAGCCATTGGCAGCGCAGCTGTCGGTATGCTTGCTGAAGACGGAAGCAAATTCGGTGTTGCACTCATTTTCACTGCGTTGCCAGAATCAATCGTGATTCTCGGTGCTTTGCCACTTTTCCTCTGAGGAAGAAGGCAGAAAATCTGGGGCAACCCAGAACGTGAAAAAACAAACACATGAGGAATATATATGACGCTTGAAACACTCGCAAAAGATATCGCAAAATCCGCTGAGGCAGAAGCCTCTGCAATGCTTAAATCCGCCCAGGATGATGCTAAGGCAATTCTTGCTGAAGCACAATCAAAGGCAGATGGCATTCGCTCGGAAGCATCGGCTCGAACAGAACGTGAGGCAAATCAAATTGCCCGTGAAGTTGTTGCCAGTGCCCGCCAAGCGAATCAAAAAGAAATTCTCGTTGCTCGACGAAAGGTTCTCGATGAGACCCTTGAATCAGCCAGCGCTGAACTTGGAAGCCCGAAACTCAAAGGCCGAGCAAGTCTGCTCAAATCTTTGATGGCGAAGGCCGACAAAATTGGTGGCAATGATTACTCGATTCGTCCAGTTGAACTTGACCGCAAAGCACTTTCTGAATTAGCTGGGAAGCGTAAGCTTGGTGAAGCTATTGACGGATTGGGCGGCTTTGTTCTTGAATCTCCGGATGGCTCGGTTTCTTACGATATGAGATTTGACACACTTCTTGAGACTTCATGGAATGCTCAACTCGCTGAAATTAATTCTATACTTTTTGACTGAGGGATAATGATGGTAATGCTTGGAAACACACCCTATGTTGCTGCCCGTGCTAAAGCACGTCGGCAGAAACTTGCGGATCGTGCTCGGCTACGCCAATTGATTAACCAATCACCTGAACAACTGACCGTTGCGGTTGGTGAAATTGGGTATCGCACTGAAATTGACCTTTATGCAGGACAATTATCTGGCGGCGACTTGGTTGAAGCTGCATTGACGCACAATTTAGAGCATGAACTTGAAAACATGCTCTCGATGTGCAACGGTAAAATCCGTAACGTCGTTGAGACCTACACTTCTCGTTTCGAATATTACAATGCGAAAGTGGTTCTTCGAGCAGTTGTCAATGAAGTCGACCTTGAGAAGGTATCCCACTCGATTCTCCCCGAATTAAACGATATCAATACGCCTTGGTTGAAGATAATTGAGAGTGCAGACGATTTACGCTCTGCAGTTGTTCAGATGCGTAGGAAATCGTTTGGTTCTGCGCTTTTGGCAGTCCCAGAAGACGCACGACTTTCAGATTATGAAGATGCGTTGGACGTGCATTATTTCAAGAAGGCATTTGATTCATTGAAGGGCAAGGGAGCAGATGTTCGATTCTTGAAGGACCTTCTCGGCGCAGAAATTGATCATCGCAACCTCCTGAATCTTCTCGAGGCTGAAGCGGTTGGCATTTCCTCTGAAGACATGGTCTCCATGCTTGTTCCAGGTGGGCGCCTCTTGCCTGCTCGTGCATTCTCTTCGATTGCTGCAGGCGGCAAGGATGCTGCCATGGACCTCTTGAGAGGCTCGAACCGTTTTGATTTCCCTGCGTTTGAAGGCGCACTTGCATCATCGAAGGATATGAACAGTCTTGATCCCGTTGTAACATGGTTCAAAGAAAGAGAACATGCAATCATGAAGCGAATGAGCTTCTTGCATCCAGTATCAGCACTACCGGTTATTCACTATGTGGCCATGAAGGTCCAAGAAGTGAATGATCTCCGCTTTATCGTTCGTGGGCGGCTTGCTGGATTATCAGTCGATGTGCTTGAGGCACACATTTTGTGAGGTGAAGAAATATGGATATCGCTGTCGTTGGATCACCAGAATTCACCCTTGGATTCCAACTTGCAGGAATCGATAATCTGCATAACCCTGAAGGTGAAGACGCTACAGTCTCGACCTTCAAACAACTACTCAATAATAAGAGCGTAGGGATTGTCGTGGTTGACTCCTCAATCCTAACTACGCTGCCGGAGCGTCTCCGTGACCAACTCTCGGCATCCGTCTCTCCGACCGTGCTCGGCATTGGAACGGAAGAAGACACAACCTTGCGAGACACAATTCGTAAGGCAATAGGAGTCGACCTGTGGAAGTAATGTTCCAAACTAAATGGAGGAAATAAAAATGAGCAATGAAGGAGTAATTTACCGAATATCGGGTCCCGTTGTAACCGCAACTGGCATGAAAGCTGCAATGTATGACGTGGTTCGTGTTGGTGACGAAGGTTTGATGGGTGAAGTGATTGAACTGCACGGCGATAAAGCCGTCATCCAAGTGTACGAAGATACCTCTGGTATTCGTCCTGGTGAACCAGTATTGAATACCCAAGAAACACTTTCTGTATCTCTTGGTCCCGGTCTCTTGACCCAGATTTACGACGGAATCCAGCGTCCTCTTCCTACCTTAGAAGAGGAAATGGGTGTTTTCATCACCCGTGGTGTCGATGCAGATGCGTTTGACCTCGCTAAGATTTGGACCTTTGAACCTCAAGTGGCCGTTGGCGATTCTGTGGTTGGTGGTCAAGTCATTGGTCACGTTCAAGAAACTGAAACTATCATTCACAAAATCATGGTTCCTCCAACCGTTACTGGTGTTGTGAAGTCAATTGAATCAGGCGACTTTAACGTGACACAAACCGTTTGTGTTCTCGAAGATGGTACTGAGATGCAGATGATGCAAAAGTGGCCTGTTCGAACACCTCGTCCATTCCAGCAGAAGTATGCACCGGACACACCTCTTATCACCGGTATGAGAATCCTCGATTTCTTGTTCCCTCTTGCAAAGGGTGGAGCAGCTGGAATTCCGGGTCCGTTTGGTTCAGGAAAGACCGTTACCCAACAATCACTTGCAAAGTATTCTGACGCACAACTGGTTGTCTACATTGGTTGTGGCGAACGTGGTAACGAGATGACTGAAGTTTTGGACGAATTCCCTCACTTGATTGATCCGAACACTGGAAAGCCTTTGATGAACAGAACGGTCATGATTGCAAATACATCCAACATGCCGGTTGCTGCTCGAGAAGCGTCTGTATATACCGGAATTACCATTGCAGAATACTTCCGTGACATGGGCTATGACGTCGCTTT
>CALCOP010000086.1 GCA_937897365.1 uncultured euryarchaeote | reverse complement strand
ATCCTATAGGACAAGACATGGAGGAGAAGGTGGTCTCGAAGTCATCGAAGGATGCGACCTCGTAGAACTCGGCGATTCTGCCCGAATTGCAACGCTTCGTTTACTCAAGGCTGAGCGTGCTCCATCTGGAAAGTTACCACTTATCGCTGATCGAGACTTAACAGGTGTCTACATTCACGAAGCTCTCGGCCATCCTTGTGAGGCAGATTTGGTTGCAGCAGGCGATTCATGCCTCGACGGAAAACTCGGTCAAACGATTGGTAACGATATTGTCACTGTTGTCGATGACCCAACAATTCGAGGCGGATATGGTTCCCATCCGATTGACGATGAAGGTCTCGACACACGTGAAAAAGTACTCATCAAGAACGGGGTTCTCACCGAATACCTCAACCATCGTGAATCAGCCCATCACTTTGGAATATCACCTAATGCAGGTGCTCGTGCTCAAGATGGTTTGCACCATCCTTTAGTTCGGATGTCCAATACTTTGATTCAAGGAGGAACTCATAACGACATCGATGAGTTAATGGAAGATATTCAATATGGTGTTTATGCTTGTGGTTCACGGGGTGGTCAAGTCGACACAGGTCGAGGTTCATTCCAATTCGCTGCTCAAGAAGCATGGTTGATTGAGAATGGAGAACTCACTCGTCCGTTGAAGGATGTCAGCGTGAGCGGTTTGACTCTTCAAATTCTCAAGGATGTCGATGGACTTACTCGTGATGCACGTCTTGCTGCACCAGGTTTCTGTGGTAAAGGACAAACAGTTCCAGTCGGTGACGGTGGCCCAATCATGCGAATTTCTCAAGCATTGGTGGGATGAACATGCTTCCCGATGATGCAGTTGACCGTATTGCTGACGGTTGTCGAGAAATAGGCAAACTCTGCAACAATCACGGTGTCCAACAGTGGGAAATCGTTGCCTCACAGTCATACGGGCATAGCATCGACATCGAGGCAGGAAAAATTTCTCTTGCAGCTGGTGGTGGAGAAGGTGGCTATGGTATTCGGGTCGTGGAAGATGGTCGTTTTGGTTACGCCTACTTGGTAGATTTGGGTTCTGCAGACTATGCCATCCAACAAGCTCGAGATATCGCAAAAGTTTCGCCCTCCGTTGCCGGTTTCACATTGCCAAGTGAGCAAAAGGCCGAAAAAGTGGGTGGGTTATTCGACAAAACCATTCTCGATATTGGTCCTGAAGATCTCTTGGAACAAGCGGATTCAATTTTGAGTGAGGTTTCGTCTCTTGATGAACGAGCAGTTGTTACTGGAGGCGGCTTAGGAGTCGGGGCAAGTGCGGGAGCGATACTTTCCAGCGAAGGTATCGAATCGAGCGGTGTCACGACATCGCACGGTATCGGCGTTCAAGTATCGATTGAAGCAGATGGGGAATTGACCAGTTCCTATGAAGGAGACTCAAGTCGTCAGCGCTTGAAACACGTTCCAGACTGCGTTTCAGTTGCAGTTGATTGGGCGCAGAAAACGCGCGGACCCATCGAAGTGAATACCGAGGCTCATGATACTCCGGTTTTGATGACAAGTGAAGGTTTTTCACCTTTGTTCTCAATGGTTGTTCCCTCTGCGGTTCGTGGTGATCGGTTAGTGAGAAACGAATCTTTCTGGTCGGGTAAGCAAGGCGAACTGGTTCTTGCAAAAGACCTCTCGCTCATCGATGACGGCCGACTCGAAGGTGGTAAATCTGCATCAGCACGTGATGGTGAAGGTGTCCCTACTCGCCGTCAAACCCTCGTCGAACAAGGCCGTCTTGTTGGTTCGCTTTGGTCGACACGAGATGCTGCACAGCAAGTAGCTGAAGGTCGCATAGACCATGCCCAAACAAATGGTTGTGCGGTTCGAGGAGGTCATCAGAGCCCTCCAAGCACTGGCTGCTCAGACCTTCAAATGCTTTCCACTCTCAAAAGCTCCTCTCAAGACGCGTTGCTTGAACGCATGGGGGAGGGGTACATCGTTCACAGCGTAATGGGTGCTCATACCGCTAATCCTACCAGCGGTGATTTCTCTGTTACAACCAGTACTCTCCTGCGAGTAGAGGGCGGTGAAGTCATTGGTCCAGTTAAGCAAGCAGGCTTATCGGGCAACCTTGCAAAGGCTCTCTCCAATGATGTTCATCTCGGTGATGATGTGCGCGTTCAAGGCTCCTATTCTTCTGGCAACATGCATCTCCCCGATGTTCTGCTCATGCAGGGTCTTCGCATCAACCCTGTTTGAACCCCACAGTGACTTGTTTCATTGTTTTCTTGAAAGCAAAAAAGTCCACGGTATTCTTTATGACCTGTCGTCTCTCTTCTAAGGAAACATGGAGGTCAAGGGAGTGTATAGTCTCAACCAAACCGCACGAAAGCCCGCAGCCTGTTCTCCGTACAGGCCCCGAACGAATATGCCTGACGGAGGTCATTGCGATGTCTGAAAAATATGAAACGCATGTAAAATCAATACTTGCCGAATGTCCTGACGCAGATGCTGATGAAATCGCAGCGGCATTTGAAAAGTACGAAAAAGAGTTTTTCATTCCTCCTCAAGACGCAATGCGCTCGATACTTCGCCGTTTCAAAGGTGAAACGACGCCAACGCCCGCATCAGGGAGTGTCGGGTCGTCTTCGACTTCAAGTCCGAAACCAACTCGTAAGGTGAGTCGATTGAGCGAACTGAAAGGCGATGACCGTGATATTGAAATTGAAGTTGAAATCATCTCGCATAACATTCGCGACCAAACCATTCGAGGTGAACAAAAACAGATTGCATTCGGCCTCTTGGAAGACAATCCTTGGGAAGAAAATGGTGAGAAAAACCGTTGGGAATACAAAGATTGGGGTCCTAATTCCAATATCACCCCTGGCTCTGTTGTTCGCATAGAGGGTGCATCGGTGAACGAATATCAAGGTAAGATGTCACTGAACATTAACCAATCAACGCGCATTGCTGTCGTCCGTGAAGGAACTCGACCGGTGGTTGCACCAGGGGAACCTCAAGCAATCTCAACACTACCTGCAGAAGGATATGTTTGTGTTGTTGGCCGGATTCTTGCTTCGCGCCCTGACCAGATCCATCGCAAAGATGGCTCGGGCTCGATTGATATCGTTCGAGGTCGCATGGCTGACGAAACAGGAACCATTGGTTTCCTTTCTTGGGAGCCGTTTGATCACGAAGTTGGAACCCTCCTCAAGATTGAAGGTGCTCAAGTTCGAACATTCCGTGATACACCAGAACTCAACTTTGGTAGAACGTCGAAAATAGAAATTTATCACGACAAGAATTTCGCTGATGCTGAAACTCTTTCAGAACAAACTGTCCTTACAATTTCCGAACTGCGTGATGGCGCTCGGGATGTCGATGCGGTTGTTCAAATCACTGAATGGGAAAAACGCTCGTTCATGCGCGATGGCGAAGAGCGTTTCCTCTGGTCTGGCCAAATTGCTGACCCAACAGGTCGTTGTCGCATGAGTGCATGGAATGAATTGCCGATTACAGAAGATCAACTGCCCGTTACAGTTCGTTTGAAAGGCGTGCGAGTAAGAGCCTGGCAAGGCGTCCCTGATATCACCGTTGACACCGTCGACCAAGTCGAGATACTCGATGCACCGCCATGGGGCAGTGAACTTGATTTGAAGAATCATACAGTCGAGGTTCCTTTGAATGAATTGGCAAGCGGTTCCAGTCGAGTTGGTATTTCGACAATTGCCGTAGTCGTGAGCGTACGTGAGGATTCAGGTTTCATCCTGCGTTGCACAGAGTGCCGCAGGGTCCTTCGCGATGGCGTATGTGGAGAGCACGGGCCCAATGAAGGGAACAGTGACATTCGCCTTCGCTTGGCTATCGATGATGGACGTTCCAGCGTATCTCTGTTAACCAATAAGGAAGCAACTCTCTCGCTTCTCGGAATGGATGAATCACAACTTCGAGAGGCGGTTAACGAATCCGGCCAGGTTGCCTTTGTTCAATCGTTGAGGGGAAAGATGCTCGGGCGTAAGGTCAAAGCTTCTGGACGAACTATCGTCGATGAACAGGGTGCAATGCTGCTTGCTGATGGAGCCTCTATGGTCGAAGAAGATGCGGGATTGCGTGCTACTGAAATCCGTGCACAATGGAGGGTTGCTTGATGCAATCCGGAACACGCGCAAAGCGTCAACCAGCATGGCATATGCTCGCTTCGGAGTTTAGTGAAGCAACCCTCAATGAGAAAGGTTCGGGCGAGTATGACCCTTCTTTCGTTATCACCAAACTCGGTGCAAAAGTGAACAGAGTGGTTGTTGCGGGTCTTCTGGAACGGCTTGAGGTGCGGGAAACCTCGAATGGTTCTACGCTTTATCAAGGTCAAATGCGAGATCCGTCAGGATTACATTACTTCTCTGTTGGCGATTACGCAAGTGAATCAATGCGTGAATTAACCCTCTCCCTCGTTGAAAAAACCGAGGTTGGTGAACCAGTCCTTCTGCTCATGGTTGCTAAATCTCGTTGGTATCAAACCGACGAAGGAGCAGTCTACACTTCATTACGACCTGAGGAAGCCTGTGAAATCGATGCGCAACAATACGCTCTCTGGCTCACTCGAACGTGCGAAGATACCCTCCAAAGGATGAAATATTTCACAGATTCATTAGCCGCAGAACCGACTCGAGAGGGTTTGTTAGCTGCAGAAATACCGGAATATATGGTCGATGGACTTCTCGTCTCTCGAAATCACTACGGTGAGATCGATACTGAAAATTATACACTCAATATCATGCAGGCTTTGGACATCGCCGAAGGCCGTATGGAGGCTGCCAGTCAACCTGTTGCTGCACCTACTCCACCTTCAGATTCTGTTGAAGGTGAGGCTGCATCAGGTGGAGAATCGGAAGTCAAAGACACGATTCTGTCCATTATCGAGCAGCTCGATCAAGGTGACGGTGTCGATTTTGAGACCGTTTTAACGAATGCGGTTTCTCGCGGATTTGATAGAGGTTTGGCTGAGGAAAAGCTCGATGAACTTTCGAATGAAGGCACACTTCATGAACCAAGATTTGGTTGGTTTAGAATCGTAGGATGATACTTTCCAAACCCAACATTGAAGACCTTGCCACTGCGTGGTCTTAACAGAGGTCTCTTATGGCTGGTATCGATTTTTTTATTCGCCCCGCATCAGGAACGACGAGTGCTGATTGGGTTCGTATTCCGAATGCCGACATGAAAGTACGACTCACTCGTCGTCTTACTCGCACGATTATTCGTGGCGAAGAAGGTGATGACCTTCATGACGAGGGTTCTGAATCGGCTGCTTACACCGTCACCGGAGAAATTTCTCTCGATGATTACAAGAGAGTTCTCGCAATGTTCCGTTCTGGACAACCTTACATTCACGACCCGTTTGAAGAACGAGATGTCAAAGTCATCTTCGCATCAATGGAATATGATGGGTCAAATGAATTGTTCCATTTTGAATTCTTAGAGGATATTGTTTGAGGTGAAATTATGCGAAAGTTGGATGAACAGAGAGAAGTTCTCTATGTCATCCGCACATTGGATGTGTTGTTGTCTTCAGGAGTTGGTCTTGAAGCTGCCATTCACACCATTGGCAGTGGAGGTTACGGGATTATTTCCGAAGACTTTTCCTCAATGATGAAACGCTTACAAAAGGGTTCCAGTCGTGGTTTGGGCCCTGAACTCAAGGGTTTGATGAGTAAAGCAGACTCTGAAGGTTACCGTCGCTTGTTGAATACGATGTATACCAACGTAACTCAAAATACTGACATCATCGAAACAATCCGAAAACAGGGTACTCGGATGGAAAATGAGCGTACTGAATCGGTTGAAAAATACATTGAAGAACTTGGTGCAGTCCCCGAAACATTGCTTTCAATTGGAATGATTGGACCAATTATTCTTGCTATTGCCGGACTTGTTCCCCAATTGATGAGCGGAGATTTGGGTGCATTTATGCAATTGCCATCAACCTCGACCATTAACACAGTCGTGAATTCGGGATTAATTCTGACTTTGGTAGGTATGTTCATGATTGGACTGAAGGCGCATACAAAGGATCCAGGGTTGTGATTTGATGATTTTCGGATTCATTGAAACATTCAACGACAATCTTCTGTTGTTGGTTCTTGTCGTCATTGGAATCGCATGTGCAGCAGGAGGCATACCCCCAATGAGGGAGCGTAGAAGGAGGCGTTCTATAGAGAACTCCCTTCCTTCTTTGCTTGAATCTCTATCGGACTCAGTAGGCGCTGGAAGAGGTATTCAAGAAGCGATGATGGAGCAGTCAAGAACGCTTCCGGGAACACTTGGAAAACTTCTCAAGGAAACCCTTGAGGAAAGCCACTCTTCATCCTTCGATGCTGCACTTGCTGCTTTTTCTGCGAAGACTCGTTCCTCTCAAGTTCAACGCGTTATGGTGCTCATTGAGACTGCCATTGAGCAAGATGCGCCCCTACAAGGCGTGCTTTCCGACCTATCTATGGATTATCAACGTTTGAATGACCTGATGAATAAGCGAGAAGAGGAATTACTCGGGAGAGGGATTCTCATCGTTTTGTTCATCAGCGTAGGTTTACCAATCCTGATCGCTTTCATCGTAGGTCTCTTCGCTCCCGCAAGCAAAGGTTTCCAAATCGATTCATTTAACTCAACTTTTTCTCTTTTCTTTGGCGCAGCGTCCGCAATTGCAATTGGCGTGTCTGGCCGAATGCTTGGTCGATTCAAAGATGCTCTTTGGTGGATGCCGGGGTGGATTGCATTTTCCATGGCCCTTTACCTTGGGGCAGTAATCATGGTTGGAGGATGAATGAATGAGTGAACAAGTCATAGCACAGTACGGTCGAGTAACGATATACACAGAAGCAAATCATCCTTCGCCAATTTACCATGTTGATGGTGATGTGGAACCGAACCCTTACGGTGATATCGCGGTTCTCTTGGAAGACGATGCTCTTGAAGAAGTGATGTACAATGGTGGTACAC
Source organism: uncultured euryarchaeote (assembly GCA_937897365.1). Lineage (GTDB taxonomy): Archaea > Thermoplasmatota > Poseidoniia > Poseidoniales > Poseidoniaceae > MGIIa-L1. The sequence continues at coordinate 579 of CALCOP010000086.1, read as the reverse complement.
AATGTGTTAAGATTGCACATCGTGATCACGGAATGTGCCGCACCAACATTTGGATTGATGACGATTCTGGTATTCAAATTGCCAAAAACATTGCTGCTTTCACCAATGTTCCCTTAGGAGATGGCCCTGGGCTTGTTCCAATTTTTGATGGACGTCTACCAGATGGTTCTCGTGTAAACGGCACTATTCCTCCAGTAACTCCTGACGGTCCAACCCTTACTATCCGTAAATTCCGTGAAGACCCGTTGACAATGGTTGACCTCGTCAAATTTGGAACCGTCAACTCACGCCTTGCTGCAATGATGTGGGTTTGGATTGAGGGGCTTGACAGTCGACCTGCCAACTTTGTCATCGCAGGCGGAACAGGCTCTGGTAAAACAACGACACTCAACTGCCTCGGCATGTATATTCCTTGGCATCGCCGTCTTCTCACTGTAGAGGACACTGCTGAATTACAGGTCTATCACGATCACTGGCTCCGTATGGAAACTCGACGTGAGCGACCAGACGGAACGCCCGAAGTCGATATGAACGATTGTCTCAAATCGAGTTTACGTATGCGGCCTGACCGAATAATTG
>CALCOP010000085.1 GCA_937897365.1 uncultured euryarchaeote | reverse complement strand
CTTGAATGGCGGGGTAAACCACTTGACCTATCGTGGACTGATGAACGGACAAGAATATGTTCCATCAGATGGTATAGGAAATGGACAGAGGAACATTCACGCTGAAATCTGGGTCGTATACTACAACGCAACAACTTGAGATTCATCACATCAGTATTGAACGGGAGGGGGCGAAGCAAGAGTTTCGACAGGAGTACCTTTCAAGGGTGTTTCAAGTAAGACATAATCACTATCTCGCCGTTGGGGAGTAAAGCCAGCTCGTAGAATAACATCCTGTAATTCACGCTCAGTTGCCTGAAACTTCGTGGTCCCTGATGCTGAAACAACATTTTCTTCCATCATAGTAGACCCAACGTCATTAGCTCCACCAAAAAGAGCGAGTTGTGCAGTCTTAATACCCATTGTTGGCCATGATGACTGGATATTCGGGATGCAATCGAGGAACAGTCGTGAAACTGCTACATGTCGTAGATATTCAGACGAACCCGAACCGAGCTGAATTTTATTTTGACCACGATTGCGTCTTCCAAAACTGTTGACTTCAAGTTGAACAGGCCAGGCAATAAATGAAGTGAAACCAGATGAATGGTTTTCGAGAGAGCGATCTTGCAAATCACGAAGTCGTCGCATATGCTCGACCCTTTGGGCAAACGTTTCTCCAAAACCGATGACATTGGTTGCACTGGTCGTTAGGCCAAGTGATTGAGCCTCTTCCATAACGCGAAGCCAATTAACTGGTGAGCCTTTTTTCGGAGAAACATCTTTTCGAACATCCTCGACAAGCATTTCTGCACCACCTCCGGGTAAGCCATGCATGCCAGCATCCTTCAAACGAGTAAGAACCTCTAATGTGGAAAGTTGGCTAACCTCGGCGATACCTTCTACTTCAATAGGGCTGAAACAATCAATGTCAATATCTGGGTGTCGAGTACTAAGCTCACGGATTAAATCTTCATACCATTCAAAATCCAATTCTGGATTTACACCACCTTGCATGAGAATGCGTACTCCGTCAATATCTTCGAGTTCGCGTATGCGCTCAGATATTTCATCGATTGTTTGCGTGTAGGTTTCTTTGTGCCCAGGAGGTCTATAAAAAGAACAAAACTGACAATTAATTGTGCAAATATTGGTGTAATTGATATTTCTGTCAATAAGGTATGTCACTTTTTCAGGACCATGTATCGCAATACGTCGCAGGTGTGCAGCATTCATTAGCTGGTGTAATGGAGCATTTGTATACAATTCAATAGCCTCAAGTTCTGAAAGACGGAACTCCATAGATTTCTCCGGCTCCCAAAAGGATTGCCGCTTAAGAATAGATGACCAATCCATTGTAATACCTCAAAATGGTTTTCCGGTTATGGCTTCAATTTCCTCAATTGTTTTGGGACAGGCTGAGGTCAAAACATCTGGTTCTCCAGAAGTAACGAGAACATCATCCTCAATTCGAATTCCGATGTTCGCATAACGCTCTGGGCATTCAACATCTGGACGCCATGCCCCAAAGTACAATCCTGGTTCAACAGTCAAACACATCCCTTCTTCGAGAAGTCTCGGCTCTCCGTTTGGCTTGTAGATACCAACATCGTGTACGTCAAGACCAATCCAATGGCTCGTATTATGCATATACCATTTTCGTAAATCTCCTTCTTCTGGATCAAGTGCCTGTTCAATGCTCTGATCAATGACACCTAGCCGGATTAACCCCTCAGCCATAACTTTTCGAGCCGCTTCATGAGGTGCTGTGTAGGGCTGCCCCACACGACAGCAATCGATTGCCGCCATTTGCGCATCCAAGACAACTTGATAAATTTCTTTTTGAGGTTCGGTAAATTTCCCGTTGATTGGCCAAGAACGTGTGATATCAGCTGCATATCCCCTGTATTCCGCTCCAGCATCGATTAGAATAACTTCGCCATCTTCACATACATCATCGTTGACTTTGTAATGAAGAACTGTTGCATTATCTCCACAGCCAACAATCGATGGATAGGCCCAACCCGACGTTCCTGCATAAACAAAAAATCCTTCAATTGTCGATTGGAACTGATATTCCATACGCCCGGGTTTAGAATGACGCATTGCAGCAATGTGAGCATAACTGCTGACATCTGATGCATAACGCATCTGTGCAACTTCTGAAACGGACTTACGCAAACGCAATTCCGCAATTCGAGCGCTTGGGTCCTCAAGAGAAACTGGACCACTACCAAAGTGCTGTCTTGACCTATCTCTTCTATCGATTGCTGCGCGAATCAAATCATCAATATCGCTACGAACACCCGTCCTCAAGAGAACTCGGCGAGAATGATCGACATACGATGACAATACTTGCTCAAGATTATCGATAGAGTGTGCTTCATCAACGGCCCAATCCGCTAATGCTCCTTCGATTCCAGGCCTACGTCCTTCCCAAATTTCTTTGAGTGTGTCCTTGGGCTGGACAAAAAGCGATGATATCCAAGAGCCGTCAACACATCGCAGAGTAAATACAGCCTCTGGTTCAGTCCAGCCAGCAAAATACAGCATATCACTCATCGTCCGATATGGATAATGAACATCATTCGAATGTGTAGACTCTTCTGCAGCACACAAAATCAGCACATCATCTGGACGAAGTTGAGCAGTGAGGCGGGCTTGACGTGACTTAAACTCATCAAGAGAGATAGGAGCAGGCTGAGGTCCAATGTAGCCCATCGCTGCTTCGTTCATGATGGTGCCAAGAGAACTACAGTATTCAATAATTGCATTGAAATCAATACAAAAACACCTGCTTACAACTGCCCCTCATCGGAAAAACCATTCTTCGAGTTCCACTTTGGCACGACTGTTTGGCGAGATTTTTTCCTCTTGGAAATTACAAAAATACCGAAAATAAGGAGGAGTGCAATGGACACAGATCCTGACAAAAGAAGAGTTGAAGAACGAATTGTCGAGGTATCAGAATCTTCACTGATTTTCACTTCAAAGGCGAGTTCACTTTCTAAGCCGTCGTCATCTTGGACGACAAGAAGAACATCATAGACGCCTGGGTCGGGGAAATCAGATGAATTCAGCTCCATTTTACCGGTTGCAAGGGTATTGCCATTCACATACCATGTATGAAGCAGGTTCCCAATGTCATTTTCTGTATCCACACTTTGGCTACTGTTGAGGGTCCAATTTTCCCCTGCAGACAGAGAAATTGATGCTCCGTTGAGGACAACAAATGAATCAAGTTCGACCATCGCCACAGGCGCGACATTTTCGACAGTAAAATTGATCGAAAAATGTGATAACCATCCAGCAGTGTCACGAACCAAGAGTTCGACTGACCACGTTCCTGAAATTTCGGGGTTCAATGTAATGAGAGATTCAGAAATCTGTTCGCTTGAAACGAGCGCTCGACGGGAATTATCCGGCATAACGAGAGTCCAAGTGAGGATATTCTGCCCCCCTACATACCCATCATCTATCAATGCAGAAAAAGAAAGGGACGTGTTTTCTTCAATCACAATTGACTGTAATGAGGCATCAGAACTCGCCTCCTCACCTTGGACGGAATCAACGTCACATGACAGTGTAGCAACCGGAAGGTTTTGATCGACGAGAATCTTGAAATGCTCAGTGTTGGATGTTCGTAGTAAAGCATCAGTTAATGTGATGTTAAATAACCAGAAACCATCCGTTAGTTCAGCACCTACACGGTCGAAATCAATTTGAATCTGGCCATGAGATGTTGTGCTGTTAAAATTGAAAAAGTCGACCATTTCAGTAAGACAAAAACCGTAAGGAGCAGGGCATACACCCATTTTCACAAATGTTTCTTGACTTCCGGAAACGGGAATGACTACAGGAATAGTAATACTTAGGTTCGATTGAGAAAGGTGTGGTATTCCCGTTGAAGATGAGAATTGGAGTATGTGTGGATGGTGGTTCTGAGTACCTAAATACACAACAGTCGAGGCGACTGGATGAATACTTTCATTCGAATCAAAAATGTGAAGGACACATGTGCAATCGTATATTGATACATTCACAATAAGTTCCCAGTTCCAAAGCACATCAGTCACCGCAAGAACACTGGTAAATTTTCCAGAGGCAAACTCTTCCGAACCATGCTCTATTGGCGAGAGTCTCCAGACATAGTCTGTGAGTGGAGATGTCGAGCTACCATTCAATTGCAAAAACTCGTCAAAAATCATACCATTTTCTTGGTTGAATGAAATACCGTGAGAGTTTGGTTGGAGGGAAGTGGATGATGCAGGTGGAGCCGTTATTGTCGGTGCTAAAATGCACACCAGCAGCATCAAAATGCAACGCTTGACTCCTCCCATGGAATCTTCTCTTTACCCACCAAACATCAATGTTCGGCCAATATGTTCAATCCGATTCGTTACTGGGCGAATGGATCACACAATTCACCTTGACCTGGGAAACTGGTTGGATTTCTCGGGTTGGTATCCCATTTGAACTCACAGTAGTTCACGTGACCATCACCATCGGTATCAATCATGCGATCGGCAGGGTCAAATGGGTCGAATTGGAAGTGATATTCCCAACCGGTTGCCATTCCATCATCATCATGGTCTTGGTAGTAAACTTCCGGTCCGTCATTCCATCCATCACCGTCGGTGTCGTTGGTAATCGGGTTTGTGCCGTTCTCCTTTTCCTCGAAATTGGTATAGTTCTCAAGGTTGTCATAAAATCGCTTCCCGTCTGGTGTGTCAGGGTCGATGTTACAGTCTGAATTGGTTGTGTCATTGTATCCCGAGCAATACTTTTTGATAAGTCCCGTTCGGTTCAAACCATCGTTATCTGGGTCTTCTTCTCCGTCCATGATGCCATCAAGGTCACTGTCAGGCATCGATGGGTCCATCACACCACGAGCCCCATAAGCATCAATCGAACCATTATCGACAAGACCACTTTCAAGTGCGAGACCAGAGTAGTAAACTTCCCAACCATCAGGAAGGTTGTCACCATCTGTATCGTCATCAACTGGATTCGTATTCCACTTGTCTGGTGCTTCAGCACCATTTGCCAATGAGTCGTTATCGATATCGAAGGTATCATCCTTGAGCGAGTCAAGCGAGGGGTCTAATGCCCATCTTCCGTTACAGTTACAGAAGTCATTGAGTGGAACAGCAAATCCAGTGAGGTTCATCTCTGAAACACTGAATTTCTTTTCATTGATGAAACCACCAAGGTTGTTTTGCCAAACATAGCCACCTGCTTCCATAGTACAGTCGTTGTTTTGAGAAGAAACACAACCGGGGCGTTGCCAAGAAGAAGTCGCAACCCAAAGACTGTGAGAGTTTGTATTATCTTCCGATGATTTCACTTGCATTTCCCAGCCGTCAAGCATCCCATCAGAGTCCGTATCGTTCAACAACGGATTGGTCGGGTTTTGGAATGGGCGAGGGACGAACAGAACTTCATTTCCGTCAACCAAACTGTCATTATCGGTGTCGGAATTGTTGGCATGCGTAAGGAAATTATCCTTTCCTGCAATGACTTCTTCACCGTCTTCAAGACCGTCATTGTCAGTATCAAACATACAAGGACTGGTGAAATAAGCGACTCCTTCCCACGAATAACCAGTTAATGCTTCAATTTGGTCAAGCTCTCCGTCACCATCAGTATCGGGGTTTGAAGCGTTTGAACCACCAGCACATGTGTTGGCAAATTCGTCATAATCAGAAAGGCCGTCTTCGTCAGTATCGAACAAACCTGGATCCGAAGTGACCCACGTCTTGATGACACCGTTATTGACCACTAAGATTTCCCAGCCCATGACCTCAATTCCGTCCAGTAGGCCATCACCGTCCGTATCAGGGTTAAGCGGGTCGGTTGAACGACCATCAATGATGCCGTCACCATCTCTGTCACGAGCATTGTATTCCATCAAGTTCGTGAACTGTTCTTCAGGTTCTACAATTTCCATCCATTGGAACAATCGAGAGTCGACTGCCTGCCCGACAGCGACATTAATCTGGTAAACATATCCTGAAACTGGAGCGAGCATTGCGATGGTTTGCTTCTGGCCACCGGCAAGTGTGATTTGACCACGTGCAACGGTAGCATTTGCTTCTACCCACTGATCCTTGAGGACATCGATTCCAATAACAATCGTTGTAGAATCAAGCGTACTGTAAAAGACACCACCATCACCATCGACATCCCATCCATCGTGATCAGGATCGAGATTTCCGTTGGCTCCATCACGTGGATGGAGACCGTTGGTTGATTCCCATCCGTCTGGCATTCCGTCAATGTCAGTGTCAAGACGCCAAGGAGAAGTGAAATTAGTTGGGCCAAAGATATTCGCAACCTGATATTCTTCAAAATTGTTCAACCCATCTTCATCCCAGTCGCCATATCCATCAGAGGCATTTGCGGGGTTCAATACTTTGGAAGGGTCATTTTGTGGTTGGTCGTTGACATTGGAATAACAAAACTCGAAACCGTCAGGCATCCCATCTCCATCGGTATCCCAGTCTGAAGGGCCGTTGAGCAATCCGTCGTTGTCCATATCCATCATGAACCACGAACTATCAACACCTGCAAACGGAGATGCACGGACTATAGGGTCGAGAAGAGGAACGTTACAGTTTTCACCGACACCTGTAGAGAGGGTTGCAGTTAGGTTTCCGATTTCAATAATGTCATCAAGCAAATCCATATCTGAATCACGAGCAGTAGGGTTGGTTCCATATGTTGCTTCGAGGAAATTTGGCAACCCATCTTCGTCGGTATCAAGGACCATGTCACACGAATACGAACCCATCGCATTCGCTAAGCTGTCCCAAGATGGCATTGTCTCATCGGAGTCATAGAAAGTCGACAGAGTGTCGAGCATGGCTTGGTCGAGTAGGAGACAGTCCCAATTGCCATTCAATGGGTTAAACAAAGTCACTTCTCCGCCAGGAGTTTGGACCGTCTGCGTATACATAGATTCCCAACGGTCGTTAAGACCATCATTATCTGTATCTGCTCGTTGAGGGTCAGTCTCAAGTTCTTGCTCTTGCTGATTCGTGAGCCCATCATTGTCAGGGTCGCCATTCGGTCCTTGTTCAGGATCAGGCCAAGAATCTGTTTCGTTTTCGATATTCGCATCATCGGTTGCGTCAGCCTGAGTTGGGTCATTAAGGAGGTCCTCAGATTCACCGTTGTCAAGTGGATTCAGCCCATTTGCCACTTCCCAGCCATCACTCATTCCGTCAAAGTCTGTATCAGCCAATTGCGGATCAGTCCCGTATTGAGTCGATTCCAGCAAATCAGAGAGGCCGTCGCCATCGGAATCTACTGCAGCACTTACTGATGTTCCAGTACCAATCAAATCTTCTTCTGCAGCACTTTCAAAACCACCTACTGATTCACTGGTTTGAAAATACCCTGAAAATCCTACAAAAAGGGAGCCAAAAATCAACGTTGAGATGATTGCAGCATAGGCCATTTGGTTGTGACTTAGAGACATTTTGAACACCATGCACATCTGTGCATAGTTAGCGACTTGGTGTTTCGGTTATAGACCTTAACTCTCATTGTGT
>CALCOP010000084.1 GCA_937897365.1 uncultured euryarchaeote | reverse complement strand
AACTTGCACAATTATTCGAACAGGGCAACCATGTATGGTTAACCAATCTACAGCACCAAGGAACTGGAAATCCAACAACTCACGTTGGAGAGCATCTCGGAATACACCAAATTGGACAGATTTTGGTTTTTGATGCACTTACTTCAGGAGTTGACCCGCAAGTGTGGGCTCATAATCTCTCATCGGGTCATACCAACATCCTGTCGACATCAATTGTCGCTCCGGGAGACTGGGCTGGAGGCATCGTTCACCAAGACCGTGTTTGGTTCGATTGTGTTGCTCCGAATGTCGCTCATGAAATCTGTTCGACGGATGGAACGGTGAGCGGAACTGTGGTCGAAACCGACTTGCGAGCGGGAATGGCAAGTTCCAATATCCTTGGTTTTGCATCATTTCAAGAGCATTTGTTTGTATTGGCGTCCGGTCAGAATGACGGCGTAGAGAGTGGCTCGTCTTTGTGGCACCTCCAAGAGGGCGCGTTGCCAAATTTGGCATACGACCCATGGCCGGGATTGAATAACAATTCTGCATCTGGAACGTATGGTGATCTCATATTGACTGAGCATCATTTGATTTTCGTATCACATGATGGTTTGAGAGGACATGAAATTCATGCATGGAGCCATGGAGAGCAAACCGGCGAATGGTTGATCTGGCCATCTTCAGCGTAAGTGTATACAATGAGGGCAGGAAACCTCGATGACGTAATCTGGTGATTGTTGCTCATCAACGGTCAATGGTTGTCGGCATGCGAAACACTGTACAACATCAGCTTGTTCAAGTTCTGCACTGAGCGCGACGCGGTGATCAAACACAAAGCAGTCTCCGTCCCAATGCTCTCCACCAACATCCTCAAAGTATCCCAGGATACCACCTTTGAGTTGCTTTACATTTGAAAAGCCTGCATCCATCATGACAACGCTCGCTTTTTCACATCGTATTCCGCCAGTGCAAAACATCACAACTGGTGTATCTTTCATAGAGTCAGGTAGAGATTCGACGGCTTTTGGAAAAGCCCGAAAGGATTTGATATTGAGGTCTATTGCGTTTTCAAATGTCCCTAATCGAATTTCATAATCGTTTCGAGTATCGATGATTGCAACTTCACGCCCTTCATCGAGCCATTGTTTGAACTCTGTTGGTGTGATTTCCTCACCCGTACGCTCTGCAGGTTTGATATGGTCGAGGCCAAGAGAAATAATTTCCTTCTTTAGTCGTACATTCATTCGATTGAAAGGTTGGTAATCCGTATAGGAATATTTGAGCGGTATCGCTGAAAAGCGTGAATCGCGTTCTAAAAATTGAAGATATTGATCGATTGAAGATTGAGCACCTGCAAGGAAAAAATTGATTCCTTCATAGGAAAGCAAAATGGTGCCTTTGAGGCCGTGTTCATTGCAGATTTGACGAAAGGGTTCTCTCAATTCATCGCGGTCGGGTAAATCTACGAAACGATAACCTGCAACGTTAGAAATCATCCCCTCCATGCCTTCGGGAAAGTGGAGGGCTTTTTGATTCATTCTCAATGTCGCCAGTCATGACGTGACGCAAGCGGCCTGCGCCAACCCTGACCAAAGGCGCGTGAAGAGACCCGAGGCGCTGGTGACATCTGCCAACGTTTGTGTTCACTGTGTTCAAGACGTGTGAGGACTTCAACAACCAAATTGCGGTCAAATCCTTTTTCAGCAATGTCTGGAGCATCCAATCCTTCTTCGATGTGAGCGTATAAGATCGCATCAAGAACATCATACGGTGGTAGTGAATCCTCATCTTTTTGATCAGGTGCAAGTTCCGCCGACGGTGGTTTTGTTCGCGTCGAGTTGTTGACTGGCTGAAGTCGCCCATCACGCTCAGCGCGACTATTGAAGATATCAGCAAGTCCGTACACCTGCATCTTGTAAAGGTCGCCAAGAGGAGTGTATCCGCCTGCCATATCACCATATAAGGTGCAGTAACCTTGAGCCAGTTCTGATTTGTTGCCGGTAGCGATAGCCATGTGGCCTTGAGCATTTGCATGGGCCATAACAAGGAGGCCACGAAGACGTGATTGCAAATTTTCAGAGGCAACTGGATGACCATTTGAGAGAACCTCCCCGATTGATTGTTCAACAGAAAGGTGGAATGAATCGATAGGAATCAACTTGAAATGAATGCCGAGTGCCTCGGCGGTATGGCGAGCATCATCAATTGAGTGTTGGGATGAATGCCGACTCGGCATTGCGATACCTGTGACGTTCTCGGGTCCGACTGCAGATACTGCAACACACGCCGCCACAGCCGAATCAATACCTCCTGAAAGCCCTAACACAATCGAAGAGATGCCTGACTTACGGCAATAATCTGAAAGTCCAGTCACAACAGCATCAGTGAGGTCTTCAAGCAATTCTTTCTCGTATTCATGACCCTTGTCTTCGGGAGAGAAATGACGGATTTTATCATTTCCAATGCAGAGAGCATCTGGGGTTTGAGAAGCAATCCAGCTGCACTTTTGAGCATCATCGATATCGACGAGAAGGACACCTTCTTGCCATGCAGGAGCAACAACAACACGACCATCTGGCCATGCGACTAATGAATTACCATCAAACAACAAATCATCGTTACCACCCACCTGATTTGCGAGCAAAAAGGGATGGTTGAGAATGCGAGCAGCCGTCCGACACACATGGATTCGTGAACTTAGTTTATCGGCATGGTAGGGCGAAGCAGAGAGATTTACCGTTGCATTCAATTGAACTCCTTGACGGCCCCATTCAGCCAAGTGTTCAATCGGGTCTGCGGAATACGCTGAAGGTGTCAAACCTGCGGCTTGCCAGGCATCTTCACAAACGGTGACCCCAAGATCCAGATGCGCAATTGTCCGAGCGATGCCTGAACGATTGTCTGGCTGGAAATATCGAGCCTCATCAAAGACGTCATAGGAAGGTAGCAATTGCTTTCGAGCAAGAATGTGCGAACTGCCGTCGTTGGAAACTGCGTCTTTACTTCCCGCCTGAACAACACCGTTACTGGGCAATTGGCGGTCTGCTTTTGCCTCGAGTGGCGTGCCAACTAAAACTGGCAGAGGGACATTCAATGAAATTGCAGTCTCCTGAGCAAGGCGGATAAACTCGTCTTGCAAAAGTAAATCGCGAGGAGGGTAACCCGATATTGCGAGTTCAGTAGCCACAGCAACATCGGCACCGTGTTGGGAAGCAAGAAGCGCTAATTGCTCAAGACGTAATGCGTTTCCGGTAAGGTCACCGACTGTAGGGTCGACTTGAAGAAGACCAATCATTCGACCCATTGTATCACTCCAATGCATCACTTGTGCTGGACGATTTCGCCTTCTGCGTTCTTGTACCACCATTCATTGGCAACTTTGTCATGATACCACCAATATCCATCTGAACCCATGACCCAGTCGGTCTCTTCAGCGGCTTGAGTCGAAGTTTGGGCTGCAGCCGCAACGGTTTCTTGTGCGGCAGGAGTTGTTTCGTAAGCACTGGATTCCACTGCAAACTCATCTTCATACTCATATTCTTCATCAAACTCTGACGAATACTCATCCCAATCGTATTCAAGGCGAGAACCACGATTGAGCGTGACGCGACGCGCCCAGATAAGTCCGGTAAGGACAATCGAAAGGAAAAGAACAGCAGCGAAGGTTCCCAAAACTGGATTTACTTCACCAAAGACACGCTCTGAGAAGGATTCAGCACGTTCCGGTCGCACATCGATTGAAGGCCCGATTGAGGGAAGATCCGAAGCAAGTTGAACTTCAACCCATTGCAAGCCAGATTGAGAAGGATTCCAATCAGTAGAGACAGGAATGCCGCTGCCCTTGGGGATTTCAACAGTGACTCGACGTAGCGTCGAGGAATTACCATCAAAAAGAACCTCGGAGAAAATAACTTCTACAGATCCATTCAAGGTTCCAGTATTTTCAACATAAGCCGTAACAATTGAGGTTTGTCCTACCTCAACCAAAAGTCTGGAATAACTGATGGAAGAACTTTGAATCGAAAACTCTGGCTTGAGCCAAACCATGTCCCATACACCGACAGAAGTGCCGGGCGGGGTACCACCTAAACCAAGGACTTCGTTATCAGCAAGGTCTCGTCCAGTGACTAAAATATGGACAGAAAGTCGATTTTCAAGCATCTCAGGGGTAATTTCACTCAAATCAAAAGACCCGACGACTTCGAGGCGCAATCCGGAGATATCCGTCCCAACAAGGGTGAGCGGTTCGACCCCGTTTCTCAATCGGTCACCGGTTGCTTTTTCTTCAACCCACCAAACAAGTTCCAACGAATCGGCTTCTAAGCCTCCTGCTTCAGAAAGAAGAATGCGCACTTCGTGGGATTCAGGTTCAAGAACCGATGCTGGACGAGGATTCGACACTTCTACAGGTTCAGGTCCAGTGCCGTCGACAATTATCCATCGAACTGAGGTTTCTTGATCGGTCGCATCGACACCCTGGCCTTGGAGACAGCCCACACTCCAAGTCATTGGAGTCGTCATCGTAGTCGAAGGTGCTTGAAGAGCGACGGACCAAATGCCGTCAAGAGAAGTGGCGGATTTCGTGGAACCAGCAAACAAGACATCAACTTCACAGTCAAAGTCGGGGATTAACCCGGTTTCTGAAAACACAACTGCACCTGCAACTTCCAAAGGACTGTTCGGTGCCAGACGGGCGCCATCACCGAGTAAAGTTCCCTGAGAGAGAATCAGTGTAACGCTTTCTTCTGGAATTTCCATGGCTGCTGAGAATCGCCAGCGATGTTCGGGAAATGCGCGGAATACTTCTTGCCCTGCACGGTCGATAACTCGTATTCCAGGTTCTCTACGAGTCTCACCTAAGTCAGGTGTAGTCCAAGCTAATTTCATTTCCACATGAAGCGTCATTTCACGCTCATAGGGGTCAGCAGGACCGTTTGCGCCCCTCATTTCACATTCGTCAATAATGACATGAGGACTGGTCGTCGTACAATTTCCAGTCGTGAAATCCCATAAAATTGGCAAGGGGTCACTGCCTTGATTCGATGCCAATTCAACAACAACTGTGGACAAATCCGATCCTCCATTGGGTTCTGAAATATCAACTGCGAAAACATAGGGCATTTCGGGGTGCATCCAAGGTTTCTTTCCACCATCGAAGGAAAAGGCGTTTGATGCAACGGTTGGTGCCCCGTCTGTAGCCAGTTGATACATGAATAACTGTTCATCCGGGATATTTGAACCACCGTTTTGTAACGGATGACCTGCATTATCTGAACCTGTAAGATAAACTGATACTTTCTGACCAAGGCTTCCTCCAGTATCATCCATCATCAACGTATATTGTCCAATAAGCGATGTAAGGTCATTCGGAATGTAGAGCGAGGTCTGTTGGTATTCGCCTTCATCAGGCCATTGGTTGAAATTATCGTCATCAGCCCATTCTCTCCAGACCATAGCGAAGACGTTTTGCGGCAAAATCGGTTGGTCTGAAATTTGAATCTGAATCGTTTGGGTTGTCGATGGCACACGGTGGTCATAGCGATCCATATTGACATCAAGGACTTGTGGAGAAACTGAATCGATATGGAAAGTTCGTGTGTAGACTGCGGCAGAGGTTGTGCCTGATCCGTTGATTGGCTTCACTTCAAAATGCCAAACAGCAGTTCCAAATGAGAACGGTACGTTGTCGGTAATGTTCCACATATTACCGTCGAGAATGGTGGTGTTTGCAACTAAATTCTCGCCTCGGTAAAATTCGACAATCGCATCACCGTCTGCAAATGCATCAAGCGTTTCTATGCCTTCAAATCCAATTTGGACCTCAATTTCAATCGTCGAACCGGCCTTGAGATAATAATCGGTCGGGTCCAATTCAATATTATCCGAATCTCGGAACGTAACGTGCTTGATTTCCAAGTCGTTTTCAAATCCTTGCACCGACATTCCGCCCCATGTATGCGAAGCAGGTATTGAAAGAACGCCGTTTGAAAGCAACAATCGGGTAGAGACTTGAATGGTATCGGAATCATCCCACGAAGGTTCGATTCTAAAGGTGACGTTCACCGTCAGCGTGGTTCCACTTACTGAACTACTCACAGCATCTGTTGGATGTAATTCAACGAGATGAGAATCACCAGTTCCAATCGGTGAGCCACCGTTGAGCGGTAGCAACCATGTTGCAGCATTACCGCCTCCAATCACATCGAGACGAGCTGATGTTGCAGTGGATGAGAAGACATCAAAGGAGGTCTCCATTGTGAGCCAGCGTTGACTTGGAGTCAATGTGAGGGTGTCGGTGAGAATATTCATATTCACTAATTCAACGCTTGATGAGGTGTTGAGACCTTCGATAGTCACATGAAGTCCGCCTGGAGTTTCAGAAGTTATCGGCAGAGGAATGTTATGCACTCCACCGATGGATGATAAACCGTAACGAGCACCGTTCATTTCGAGAACAAAAATAGAATCGACCGGCGCAAGAACTGCAGTAGAGGCTTCGTATGGGACTCCAAGGCCAGCTAATGTTACGTTTCCAGTGCCATATACCTCAAACTCGATTTCAGTAAAATAACTCCCCAGAGCACTTGCTAAGGAAGAGGTCCCAGCAACGGCTGCATTGAGGTCGGAAAGTTGAGTTTCGCTCAGTGTAAAGAAACTTGAACCATTTTCAACCGTCCAATTCGCAAAAATTGTGCCGGCATGGACGAGATTTATCGCAGCCAGATTACCGTTACTGGAGAGGGCACTGAAACAAAAACTGCTGATATCTGTTGCAGGAATCCAGGCCTTCACGGTGGAACTCCCGCTTATTCCAGGGTTTGCAGCAATTGAATTTTGACCATTCTCAAAGCGGTCTTGCCACCCCCAAGAACCTACTCGAGCATCACTGCCTCCCCACTCATACAAACCATCTTGAGAGAAATCAATGGCAGGTGCGGCCGGTTGAATACCTCCGTAAGCACCTGTTTCAAAATCAAACACTTGCCATATATCGGTCGTGTTGTTCGAAGCAGCGACGAACTGGATTTGATATGAGCCTACACTGCCTTCGCTTCCCAAAAGATTCATGGTGTAAGGAAGAGAGATATTCGTCCAATTCTCAACAGGAGATGTGCGCATTTGGGCTTGAGCGAGCGTCGTTGTAGCGTCAACATGAATTTCTGCCAGCGCTGCAGTTGCTGAAAACCACGGAGAAGTCAGACTATCGTTGGCCATGCCTTCAATTGAATTTGAAGTAGGGGCATAAATGGCACCGCCGTAGAGGGACCATTCATCAAAAGCATAAGGATAGTTCGCCGAAACGTCGTATTGCCCGTCACCGCTGATGGAATAGACACTTGCCATTTGCCCATTTGGCGAAGGTTCAAAGAACAGATTCAATCGAATTGAAGTTACTGTTTCCCAATCCAATGCATTCAGTGGAATCCATCCAGCTCCAGTCCCGCTCATTCCCGTAAGAGGAGCGCCAGTCAAACCGTCTAAAACCGTCCAATTGAGGCTTGCACCAGTTGGAATATCAGCGTTCAGATGTAGTGGAGCCCAAGGGCCTGCTTCGACATCTTGAAACGAACTTGAAGCAAAACCAATGGTAGGACTGGTCCATTCTGCTGACGGCGGTGTTGCAAAATGCACATCATCAACAAACCAGTAGTCGCAACAGGTGCTGGATCCAGATGTTTGGTGTATTCGAATCTGAGAGGTAGTATGCAGTGCAGCAGGTGGGAGATTTGTCATATACTGGAAATTACTTGTTTGTGAGCCTCCTCCAGAAAAGGTGTTGAATGTCGTCCATGTTCCACTGGCGGTTTTGTATTGGAATTGCAAGTCCTCGCCAGAATCAGGAGTTTCCCCGCATCCACTTCGACCTTCGTGAACCCAAGCATGGAAAGGCATTGCTGAAACTCCAGAAAAATCATTCACTGGCGAAGTCGCATATGTTGAACCCGCATACGTTCGAATCGAGCCGCCAGAGCTTCCGTTAAACCCGCATGATGGTGAAGTAACTCGGGCTGAATATGAGTTTGAAAAAGTCCAACCCGCTGCGTTGGTATTGAAATCCCATAGCGTTCCTGCACCGTTTCCGGTAAGCACATTATTTTGTCCGAAGGTACCGTTATTGGTTGCGCTGCTGTGCAACCAAACAGAATTATCTTCCCAGACAAACCCTTGTTGCGTTACATCTACCGATGGCTTCATTGAAAGATGAACATCGGTCACCGGAGCATTGCTCGGGACTTCTAAGGTGAGGGAGTTGGAGTATGATCCTGAGCCTTCTAATTGCAGTATCATATCATCGCCAGTACCCGCATAAAGCACGGTGTGCTCGTCGAAAAGAGCCGAAGCAGATGACGGTGAGGGGTTTTGCGTAAGCATGGTCTGCAATGAGCCGCTGAAAAGCATCAGAAGCGCGAGCATCATTGCTTTTCGGCGCGACGAAGACCCCGACATAATCTCTCCTAACGGTTAAAGGACTTCAAACATACCCCTACTCAGTTTCGTTGATTTCCCTTCAATGCCCTGCTTTTGATGACTTAGGAATCAGACAGAATGTTCACTCTTTCGTAGAAAAAGAAGGGAGAGGTTCAAGACAAAAACTCTACTCGGCACGACATGGGACGTCCTAAGGCTGCAGGGGAACTCGACGCTGTCGCTCTTGAAACTGCTTTGCTTGAGGCATGGAAAAGCGAAAATGCATTCCAGCAATCGATAGAATCCAATAGAAATGGAGCACCATTTATCTTCCTTGAAGGGCCACCCACTGCGAACGGAAAACCTGGAATTCATCACGTCGTCGCCCGTGCTTACAAGGACCTTGTATGCCGTTGGAAAACAATGGAAGGATTCCGAGTTGAACGAAAAGGTGGATGGGACACGCATGGTCTACCCGTGGAAATAGAAGTTCAGAAGCGCATGGATTTGATGTCGAACGAAGCCATTGAGGCCTACGGCATGGATAACTTCAATCAAGCGTGCCGTGATTCAGTCTGGACCTACGAATCAGCGTGGAGAGAAATGACGGAACGAATGGCTTACTGGGTCGATTTAGACAATCCTTATGTCACTCTCGAAAATAATTATGTTGAATCATGTTGGTGGGCAATGAAACAAATGTTCGACAAAGGACTCCTGTATCGAGGTTACAAAGTCCTCCCATATTGCCCCCAAACTGGAACCTCTTATTCAAGTCACGAAGTCGCTCTTGGCTACAAAGAAGTTGAGGAACCATCGGTTTATGTGAAATTCAAATTAACCGATGACTCAGCGAGTATTTTGGCATGGACCACCACACCATGGACACTTCCCGGAAATGTTGGATTGGCAGTTGGACCAGAGGTTACCTATGTCCGAGCACGAATCACAGAACAAGCGGAAAACTGGGTTGGACAAGGCGGAGCTGAGGTCGGTGAAGAGATCATTCTCGCTAAGGATTTGATGAAAGAAGTTCTCCGTCACAACGTCGAAATCATCGAGGAATTCCCCGGCTCCTCGCTGGTAGGTCGTTCATATGAACCTCTTTTCCCTGAAGCGGTTCCACGAGGTGATTCAACCACTGCTTGGACTGTTCTTGAAGCGGATTGGGTTACAACAACTGATGGAACAGGTGTTGTTCACACTGCCGTAATGTATGGTGAAGACGATTACAATTTGGGAATGGCTGCTGGCTTACCCGCATATCACACGGTTGGAATGGACGGCGCTTTCCTTTCAGGAACACACGAGCAACTCGATGGCCGATATGTCAAAGAATGCGATCAGACGATTATCGAACTCCTCTCCGCACCCGGGGGAAGTAACAGCAAAGGCCCCGAAAGCGGGCTTTTGTATCGTGAAAAGGCATACCTGCACGATTATCCACACTGTTGGAGAACTGACCATCCCCTGCTTTACTACGCTATGGACTCTTGGTTTGTTCGAATGACAGCGGTTAAGGAACGCCTACTTGAGTTTAACAGCGAGGTTGAATGGGCGCCTGATTGGGTTGGTGAAGGACGATTCGGAGAATGGTTGCGCAACGTCAAAGATTGGGCTATTTCCCGAGAACGATATTGGGGTACCCCACTTCCTGTTTGGCGTGATGATGAAGGTAACATGAAATGCATCGGCTCAATTGCTGAATTGCAAAATGAGGTTGCGAAAGCCGTCGCTGCTGGTATTGAAAATCCAGTTTGCCCCGATGATGTCGATCTTCACCGTCCGATTGTCGATGGTTTCACACTCCTTTCGGAAAATGGAAAACCAATGCACAGAGAACCTTTTGTCATGGATTGCTGGTTTGATTCTGGTTGTGCGCCATTCGCTCAATGGCACCATCCATTTGACGGCGGCGAGACCTTTGATGCTTCATTCCCTGTCGACTACATCTGCGAAGGAGTAGACCAAACTCGTGGATGGTTTTACACCTTACTTGCTGTCTCGACTACGGTCTTTGACAAACCTGCTTACAAGCGGTGCTTGAGTTTGGGACTGATTTTGGACGCTGAAGGAAAGAAAATGTCGAAATCACGTGGCAATATAGTCGATCCATGGGACCACTTTAATCGTGAAGGTGCCGATGCCACTCGGTGGTATATGGTCACTGCTGGGGCGCCGTGGAACCCTCTCAAGTTTGATTCAAACGGAGTTCGAGAAACGTATGCAAAGATGTTCTTGACACTCTGGAACATCTACAAGTTCCATGCTGACTACGCAGCACTCGATGGTTTTGACCCCGAACAATCGACATCCGATGTTGCCTCCCGACCATCGCTTGACCGATGGATTTTATCTCGTCTCGCCACCACTGCACACAATTATCACGCAGATTTCAAAGGTTGGAACTTCCACAAGGCATGCCGAGATCTTGAAGATTTTATCGTCAACGATGTATCAAACTGGTACGTGCGACGCAGCCGCCGTCGGCTATGGGATGATGCAGAGACAACCGATAAAGTGGCGTGTCAACACACGTTGCATGAAATTTTGACGACCGTTTGCCGCTTAGTTGCCCCAGTAAGCCCGTTTATGGTCGATACAATTCACAGAAATCTCACAGGTGTTACAGTTCACCAAGCCGCGTGGCCACTCGGTGCTCCAGGCTCACTTGATGGAGCAACTGCCGACCATTGGGATGAACAAGAAGCCGCAGCAACAGCTGTTCTTCCACCTCAGGACCTTGATTTGGAAGCGACCATGGCACTGGTTCGTGAACTGGCAGAAGTAGGACGTCGAATCAGAGTCGATGCTGGTCGAAGACAACGACTGCCATGTGCGCAAGGTTGGATTGTGTCTGGTCCAGACATGAAAGAATTCCATGATATCCTTGCTGAAGAATTGAATGTCGAAACGATTGCCGTTGAGAACGATCTTGACCGATTCCAGCAAATTGAACTTGCACCGAACTTCCGAGCTCTTGCCCCTAAAGCACGAAGTGAAGTCAACGCTGTTGCAAGTGAAATAAAAAAGGCTGATGACCCTGAGGCAATGTTTGCAGCCATTCAGTCGGGTTCTTGTGAAATTTTAGGCATTAAGATTGAAGAGTCTGATGTAGAAATTCGACGGGTGGAGCGAAAAGGTTTCGCAGCATCTACTGTAACTCTTGGTCAAGGTGAACAAGCGCAACAAATCAGCCTCGTCCTTGACATGAATGACACACCAGCATTGCTTTCGAAAGGCCTTGCTCGAGACATTACCCGCAGGATTCAAGCCATGCGTAAAGATCTCAATCTCGCAATTGAAGCAACTATTGATTTGGAAATTTGGACACAGAATGCACCGGAGATGTTTGAACAAGACCGTGAATGGATTGTATCGGAAACACGTGCTGCTGCCTCAATTTTCCATTCTGAATCCGATGCGCCTTCTAACGATGCTGAAACCTTCGAAGTCGATGGAACTTCGGTGTGGTTTACGGTCAAATAAGGCACAAACCGCCCTTAACGGACCTGCGACGCCTTCAAAGAGATGGGCCACTACGCCAAAACATGCGTCGCATCGCACTGTCCGTTCTCATGGTAACTTCCATGCTCTTGGCTGGCTGTTTTGGTGATGGAGAGAAACTGGTCGAAGAGGAAACCGTTGAACCGGTTTGGGAGTCATACGCACTTGTTGATACCATCCAACATGAAGACCCGAGAATGTTCATGACCATTGACTTGCGAACCAATCAAACAACAAATACAACTTGGGCCGTCTTTGATGCCAGCAAAGGTGGGAACTGTTGCGAGCATTACTTAGCGACCACTATCGAAGGAGATATACTCAATATCGGAGGGGAATATCCCGTTTACAGTGAGGATCGTGGTCATGCTTGGGACACATATATTCCGGGAGTTCTACCAGCTCTGGGACAATGTGTAACAGCGATTCCGACCAACCCCGGGCAAGAAGGATTGGGTGAGGGAAGTATCGTTCAGGCAACGAATGGAGACATCATCTCTATGTCGTGGTTCCCATACATCGGTGCAGACGGTAAAATCGACAAATTTTATGCCATTCTGTTTGATGAATCGGAAGACGAATGGAAGTGGTGTTACAACCGTCTAACTGAACCATTTTACGACCGTTCTTGGCAAGTCGAAGTGGTTGGACCGATTACTTCTACCATCGGAAATGGAGAATGGGCAAGTATTGTGGTCTCTAATTTCTGGCACCAATCTCTTGATGCGGGAGGGCAAATCAGTGTTGATGGGCTCAATTATTATCCATTCCAGTTTACCGATAGGGATTCAAATGACCCTGTTATTGAACTCGATCTTAACTTTACTGCAGAAGGCTTGACTCCATACTATGATGTCAACAAACCGCACAAAGAGATGAGGGCATTCCCAATGCCCACAGGTGGCCTCATCTTCCCAAGTTACTACTCAAACGGAAATGCTGCATACATGGACACCACCTTGTCGTGGAATGAATTAGAAGTTCAATTCCCGTCCGAATATTGTCATTATGATTCAACAGGGACATTGCACTGTGTTGCAAATTCTGGAACTACATTTACTCACTACATGTCAAAAGACGGAGCAGTCACTTGGCAGAATCAGACCTATGACATGGGTTCAGTATCGTCTTCAATTGAAGAATGGGAGTTTCAAGCCAACGGAGAACTTGACCTTTTCGTGCTCAACATCCGCTACCAAAGTACCGAAGGGCCTGATGTTGACATGGTCTACCATGTTCGAGGCTACTCAGAAGACATGTCACCTGACACTTTGACATACATTGGACAGGGAGACTTAGATTCGACCTCAGGCGCTGGAAACGATATTCGATTTGACTTCGCTTCGCTCGGCATTCTTAGCGATGGAGGAGTCGTTGTCGCCTACCATGACTCTACTGACCCTGACCCGTTATTTGCTGTTGAACTCGAATTACCATATGAGATGGATTGAGCATTTCACCTTCGATTTCAACATAGGCAAATATTTCACTTTTCACATAAAATGAGGGTGTTTGAGCAATATCCTCAAAAGCCCTTGACAAACGATGTGATACATGGTTCTGAGTACCCTGCCCGGTGTTGGTGAACGACTTGCGCAAAAAATAACCGATCATTTTGGTGGAGAAGACCAGGCTCTGGCTTCATTAAAATCGGGTGATATAGCACGAATTGCTGAAATTGAGGGTGTCTCTCCCAAAAGAGCATTAACACTCGCTCGAATGGTTGCAGGACAATCTGGATCTTTTCTGGCAACCAAAGAGGCTGAACGCCTACATCGTAGCCTTCTCAATGACATCGTTTCATTCGCTTCTTGTGCAGCTACCCGTGAGAGAATGCAATTGCTGATGCCACTGGAAAATCCTGCTGAACGTAGATTAAAGGTTAGCCATGCGATGAACTATGCCACAACATATTCTGAGCGTATGAAAACGCTCAG
Source organism: uncultured euryarchaeote (assembly GCA_937897365.1). Classification (GTDB taxonomy): domain Archaea; phylum Thermoplasmatota; class Poseidoniia; order Poseidoniales; family Poseidoniaceae; genus MGIIa-L1. The sequence continues at coordinate 2,342 of CALCOP010000084.1, read as the reverse complement.
TGGGCTGTTTCACAACCTCCGACAAACCCGCTTCAACAGCGAAAGATATGAACGAGTTGTAGTTTCGAAAAAACCACTTGATTCGTTCAAAAAATGGTGCAGAGTCTTGCAACCTGGCGATGGAGAAACATGGAAAGACTACACCGTTTTCAAATCAGTAACATGGATTGGTTCTGGTGCACCTGTCGATACACCTGATGGATGGGTCGTATTGCCCGATGCGAACAATACAGAACTAATCCTACCTGAGCGAACTATTGATTGGTTCCGGCATAATATCCGCACTCTTACCGTTATCTCAGATGTCGTTCAGATGGGACGTAACCCCGCCGAGAAACACCCTTTCATCGATGAATTGTATGCATTGACATTGGGACTTGAAAAACTTCCAGAAATTCTCATGAGCATCGATGAACAAGGCGATTTAGACATCATGGCTGATGTCAAAGACCGTCTGTGGAAAACTGCGAAAGCGCTTGAAGAGCAGGTCAATATTGAGGTTGGCCAAGCGATGAACGACGCAAAAATGGACCTTAGCGGAGCGGAGTTGCTCGAAGCTCTTTCAGACGGTGCTGCATTCCAAAGAAAATTGCAAGAGGCAACGACCGATGTCATCACTGAGGCAATGGAAAAAGCAAAGCAAACTATGATCGAGACACTTGAAGGAACCGGCGTTCGATGCCCTTACGACATATTTTCATCTCAATGGCCAGCCAAAATAAACCGTAAAGCAATTGATGAAATTGACTCTGCCTTGGAAACAAAACTCAGAACTGGAGAAATTGAGCACATGCTGATTCTTGCAAAGAAGCTCGGACCTTTACGGGAACGTTGTGAAGAAGTTATACGTTCACTCATAGAATTTGATCAATGGGTCTGTATTGCACAGTGGGCGATGGAAAGAAATTGTGTCCTTCCCGAAATAGTCGACCATGGAATATTCATTGAAAACGGCAGGCACCTCCTCCTTGGATGTCAACCTGACCCTGTCACATATGGACTTGGATTTGCTGGTGAAAAAGCAGACCAACAATCTCTCGCATTACTCACCGGAGCAAACTCTGGCGGTAAGACTACACTTCTGGAATTGCTTGCACATACCTGTATTCTGGCACACATGGGACTACCAGTACCTGCTGATTCTGCACGTGTAGGTCAGGTTGATGCGTTGCATATTTTAGCCAAGGCAGGTGGAACTCAAAGCGCTGGAGCGCTTGAACAAACACTGGTTGAACTCGCCAATGTTGTAAGCGACCCTACTCCAAAACTCATTCTTGCTGATGAACTTGAAGCAATAACCGAACCGGGCGCTGGAGCTCGAATTATTGCAGGTATGTTACTGGCTGCGGAAGCGCAAGATGATACTTGCATGATGCTTGTGACACACTTGGCCCCTGCAATTATCAAGGCAACCGGACGCCAAGATTTGAGAGTTGATGGAATTGAAGCAACGGGCCTTGATGCGAACTTAGAATTGATGGTTGACCGAACACCAAAAAGAAATCACTTGGCTCGTTCAACTCCCGAACTCATCGTTAAACGACTCGTAGAACGAAGCGATGGCCATGCACAGAACTTGTTCCGTGATATCCTTTCAATGTTTAACTGATTAGCAGATACGTCCTGCATCAGGTGAATATTCATGCATTGGAGCTTGGAAAAAGTCTGCACATGTTCTGTTGACCAGTGGCAAGGTCAATGTCGAGGCAGCCCAATTAATCGTGTAGCCCCCGACTGCAGCAGGAGAGGGAACATAGTCGTCACCAGTTTGGGTGAGCGTAATATGAATTGATTCACCTGCTTCAAGGAAAACATCCATTGGCATAAATTCCATCTTAGCCATGACGGTCGAGAAAGCGACAAGCGCTAAGTTCCCATCACGTCCACCGTCAGCAAACCGGAAGTCCATGACTGCGTGACCAAGGTGTATTCCAGAATCGTCTTTCATTTCTAAGAAGGCATGACCGCCATTTGCAGTGTGTGGTGTCACCGACATGTGGAAAGTTGGCATTCCAGCAATGTGAACATCTCGGTCGAATGGACCGTAGGTCATGGTAACAGGATCAAGCGAAGTGAATGCTATTGAAGCACCGCTTGGACTCATTTGTTGGCCGTTAATAGTGAAGTATTCAGTATCTGGAGCAGGGTAAGTCGTCTCAAGTCTCCAAGCACCTCGATTGTCTTGCATTTCAACACCGAGGGTTGGCGCTCGACCTTCTCCTTTGAGATACCAGTCAAACCAATACAGCATTTCATCAGCCCAATCCCAACGAAGCGTGTATGGATAGGCTTCAGCGCCTTCTCCGGCTGGCAATGTTTCATGTCCTGATTTGCGATCAGGA
>CALCOP010000083.1 GCA_937897365.1 uncultured euryarchaeote | reverse complement strand
CCGGTGCTTCGCAAGCTGACGCTGCAGTACTTCTTTGTGCTGCTAACGACGGTGTTAACGCCCAAACCAAGGAACACGCTTTCCTTGCAAAGGTGCTTGGTGTTAAGCAACTTATCGTTCACGTCAACAAGATGGATATTTCCGGTGTTGACTGGTCAGAAGACAAGTACAAGGCTGCCTGCGCTGAAGTTGGCACCCTCCTCAAGATGGCTGGATTCAAGCCGGACGACATCCCAATGATTCCTGCATCATCATTGAACGGCGACAACGTCTTCAACAAGTCGGACAACTGTTCTTGGTATAACGGTCCTACCCTTTTCGAAGCTATCGACAACATTTCGATGCCAGAAAAGCCAATTAACAAGCCTCTTCGCTTGCCGATTCAAGACGTTTACAAGATTTCTGGAATTGGAACAGTGCCTGTCGGAAAGATCGAAACTGGAACTTTGAATGTTGGTAAGACAGTTGTCTTTAATCCATCACAGAAGTCCGCTGAAGTCAAGTCGATTGAAATGCACCACACCATGGTCCCTAAGGCAGAGCCTGGAGACAACGTTGGTTTCAACGTCCGTGGTCTTGCACAAGTCGACATCCGCCGTGGTGACGTTGCTGGATACGCTGACAACGAACCTATGTTCGTTCGACACGACGAAACATTCGTTGGACAAATCCAACTGATGGATATTCCAAAGGCAGTTTCCGTTGGATACACACCTGTTTTCCACGCACACACCGCTCAAGTTGCAGTTCGATTCCTCGAACTTCTTGAAAAGACCAACAAATCTGGTAAGGAAGCAAACCCATCTTTCCTCAAGACTGGTGACGCTTGTCTCATCCGTTTCCAACCAAACAAGCCAATGGCAATTGAGCAAATGGACACGTTCCCTGAACTCTCTCGCTTCGCTATCCGTGACATGGGTAAGACCGTCGCAGCTGGTGTTTGTTTGAAGATTGACAAGAAGTGATTTCACTCTTAGAATCTGAAGGAATCGGAAGGAATCACTATGGCAGCAGTAACGATTATCAAACTCACAGGTCAAAACCATCGTGATATTGATACCGTTGCAAGCCAGATTAAAACCATTTGTGACACCGGTGGAATCGCTCTACGTGGGCCAATTCCATTGCCAACACGCCGTTTGGTTGTTCCTGTCCGAAAAGCACCAGATGGTGAAGGCGTAGAAACATACGATCATTGGGAACTCCGCGTTCACAAGCGTTTGCTCGAGATGGACATTACCTCTGGAAAGGGCGAGACAGCTCTTCGACAAGTAACCCGTATTCAAATTCCTGATACGGTAAGCATTGAACTTTCAATGCGCTCTGTCAACTGATTCGATACCGAATCGAGAGTTCTCTGACGTCTTTTTTGTCTTAAAGTGCAGCAGCTTCTGCAACACCAGAGTCAATCAACCAACTTGCAGTTTCTGAGTCTACAAAGTGAATGTCACCCTCTTCGAGCGTGAGCTCTTCCCCATTTTTCGTTGCTATTGGTTCCGGACTGGCCATGAGTACTCGAATTCGTTCAAGCTCTCCTGACTCTAATTGCTTCGATTCTTGCTTCATTTCAACTTCAACTTTTTCATCTAAGTCGAACATCTCAATGGTTGAATGCGATTTTTTAGAAGGGGCTAATTCGAGCGCAGCGGCGTGTTTTTGTTGATCGGTTGGGGACGAGGTTTTCTCGGCCGGTATTTCAACACTTTTCGGGACAATGTCTTCCAAGTCAGCGTGAATATATTCGTCCAAGTCGGGCCATTCCTCTTCAATGAAACGTTCCTCATCATCTGCAGTTTCTTGCAGAGCTTCCAGAGGTGGTTCCCTGTCTTCGAAAGCAAGATCTGGTGGAGCAGAACCGGTAAGATTTGAATCGACAAAGGAATCGAGTTGAACCGTCCCAGGTGCATGGCGGGTTTGGCCTTGTATGGTTTCACCAGCAATTCCATTCTGCATCGAGGTCCAATCAACTTCCATCTTGAATCGGTCAATTTGCACTTGCATCATGTGATATATTGCCTTCTCAGCGGGGTCGTGTCGTTGCCAATCGAGAGCGGGCAAATCTTGGTTTGTTCCTGATTGCGTTGAGGTACGAAGGGATTGTGACGAGACGTGTTGCATCATTGCTACCAATCGCTTTCGTGCTAATTCAGAAGCAATGAGCCGAATATTTGCTTGACGCTTTTGCAAATTCTGGAGGCGCATTCCAGTCATGCCTTTCATCAACATACCCTGAATTTCTGTGTCTAAACTCTTCAATAATTGATGAACCATTGCCCAGAAGTCTTGTCGTGGGAGCGGTACGGGAACATGACGATTTATTTGCAATCTGTGAGTTGCAAATAACTGCTCTTCAACCTCCCGAGACTGAGCACTGTCCAGGTCTCCGAGGTTCGACATCGTTCACTCCTATGGCCGACATACTTTGAACCCTTCACAGGTGTTTTGTCAAACATCTCGCGCGCTGGTTGATAATTGATGGCTCACCTCGCAAAGCGAGGTGTTTCTCTGATACTGGAAAATCCGCGTTCGAGACGAGGCGTTTTGGGGTCGTCGCGTGTTGCACTTCTCTTGGTATTTTTGATGCTGAGTAGCACGTTGAGTGTTGCGGGTGACACAGCATTTTCTTCTTCACTTTTACCTGAAGCGGAACAAGATACAACCGGAGATTTATTTTTCCACCCGCCCGTTAATCAGTCGAGCGTTAACTCCAGTCTTTCTTCAGCTATTGTCGTTCCTTCCAATCAAACCTTTTTGGGGGGAACCTTGGATATCGAGCCACTTTGGAATATCTCTTCCGGTAATGGCAGCCAGTTTGGAGTGGCCTCGACACATCAATGGAATGGTACACATTACAATACCAACGGAATTGGGCATGGTGGAAAATTAACTTTAGCGACAAATTCCTCGCTCGGCTCTATTACGAATTTTGAATCCTCTGTTGTTGTCGCTCCTGGGTGGATGGGTACCGGCCATGACCACGAAGTTTGGTCTATTCAACGACCGAGCATCACTCCATTCTCATCTTCATCAGGTATGCAGGTTCCATCGAACGGTTCAAATTCTGTCGGCTTTTTAGCGACTCAAGCATTGGGCGATCTCGGGCCCCACATGGACGGATGTTTGCGTTCTCCAGCAGTTGAAACGCCTGTTTTTGTGAAGAACTTCACCCTGACTTTCGAGCATTGGACTGCTCTCAATGGGGATGATGCTGCATGGATAGAAATCCGTCATACGAATGGAACATGGGGCTTGCTTTCACCAATTGGCGGTTACTCATCAACATCTCAATTGAACCTTACTCCTTCGACGGTTTGGAACGGTGAAGACAGCAACTGGACAACCTCTCAATTTCAGCTCGACCAGCATGTTACCGATATGCAAGATACTGTTCAGTTTCGCCTTTGCTTTCAAACAAGTGCAAGTTTAGGTGCTCGGGGTGGATGGTTTATTGACGAGTTCAAGGTCAACAACCAAGGCGATGCACCGCGCTCTTGGTTTCACGGGAACATGTCAGGAGATTACGCTCCAAATGCTTACGGTGATTTGGTATTCCCACTTGATCTATCTAATTTCACTGGACAAAATGTCGAATTAGAAATTTGGGTGAACTGGGACATTCAAGGTGGAGCAAGCGATTATCTCACAGCATGGCTATCACTCGACAACGGTTCGACCTATTCACCAATCTCGACGTATCCAGGACATCCATCTATGGGTGCAGTATGCAACGGTGTATGGTTCAACGGTGGTGATTCAATGGGTGAATGGTGCCCTGTCCATTATTCACTTCCATGGACGAATACCGCACCACTTAATGCAAGTCATGCACTCCTACGATTCAATGTAGAAACAAATGCTCAGATTAACTACGGTGGTGTTACATCATCGAGTTGGGAAGGTATCCTTCTTGACGATTTGAGTATTTGGACAGAAAGGGGAACTCCAAATGAGGTTGTCCATCGTTTGAACAACTTTACGAATCAACCTACGGGGGTCAATGGTTCAGCCGATGGTTGGTTGGAAACTCCTGCAGGCCCTAACGAATGGCAATGGCTTTCTCAGTTGGGCCACAATGTACAACAAACGACTAAATTTGACTTTGATTCTGGAAACGAGTTACCTGCAGGTTGGTCGCTATGGGCTCAATCAAATCGCCGCTGGGAAGTTGGCCCAACCAGTAACTCCTCTGGCTTTGGTCCTGGAGTGTGGCATTCAGGATTGAATGGTGCTGGAATCTATCTTGACGATGAATACAGAAGTGACATGTGGACAGACCTTTACTCGCCGGAATATTTCATTCCTGAAAATGCAACATCAAGATTGACATTCAGAAGTTGGGTTTGTACTGAAGCAAATTGGGACGGAGGGACGGTCTCTCTTTCCACCGATGGTGGCGAGTCGTGGTGGTTTATTCCACCGACTCTCGGAAGCTTCCATGATCAGCTGTCGACGGTGAACAGTTTCTCTCCATTTCATAATCAAGGAATCTTTGACGGTTCGCGTGTTGTAGGCGGGTGTCACAATGTACAACGGGGCTTTGATCTGAAGGAATATGATTTATCCAACCTCACTGGTCAGAATGTACGCGCCAAATTCAGTTTCTTTTCCGACCAGTTAGTCGAATTAGATGGCTGGTATATCGATGATGCAGGTATTGAAATTGATGTTTATGAACCGACGGGTAATTGGATTTCTGAAGTGTTGACGCCCGACCCAAACTTTGGTTGGGGTCAATTAGATGGTTTTGTTTACGAACCCGAAAACACGACAGTGCGCTTTGATGTTCTCGATGGTAACGGAACACCAATCCTTGGATATCAAAACAGAACCTTGCCGATTGATTTGCCGTTTGCCATTCAAGAATTCCCGCACTTGCAAATCCGTTCCCATTTAACGAGTACAGACCGTTTACTTACCCCGCATATCGAACGCTTGTCGATTGGTTCAATGACGTTCTTTGATGCTTACCATCTCACCCATCTTGGAAATTACGACGGGTCGAATCTCCAAGACCTTCGAATAAATTCTGATCATGGAATCGTGTCTTCAGCAACCACGAATCTTGCTTCACTTTTATGGACTACAAATGCTGTTTGTCCATTCCAAAAAGCAGAATTTCAAATGATAGGAGGAAATATTTCGACTTCACATAGTCAATATAATGTTATTTCAAGTCAATGGAATGATGAATATAAGCCGACATTGACACAAACCATCGAGCGACAGGGAAGACCTCAACTCTCGACTGATTTTTCATTGACGTGGTTTCCATCCGATGTAATGACTGGCTTCACATTTGAACCAGTCTGTGCTACTGCCCCAGTGGAACCTGAAATTTACTTAGGATTGGAAAAAACACAAATATTCGCATGGCCGGAATCAAATGCGAGTCATGATTTTGGTATGAATCGTCATTTTTTCAGCCTTGAAACCTTAGCATCTCAATCGGTATATGGTCTACAATCTCTTCATTTCAACTCATCAGGTGGCTCTTCAATTGCCAACCTTACAGTGCTCATGGCGCGTGATGAGCAAAGCGGTGCCAGTCAGTCATTCTACGATCTTAGCTTCTTAATCAGCGCTCAGACAGATGGGGCAACTGCTTGGATACGTAGTGCTCCATTCGGTCAGGCAGAGGAGTTCGCACCAGTCCTTAGCACACAATATCAACGAATTCAAACGACGGGCTCTTGCGTACATCAATCACAGATATCACCTCATCTCGATATATGTAAAGTACAGTTGCAGTTCAACGGAAATTTCACTGCTTCATTCCATCAATTACAATTTATCCCCCACCACCAAACAGTTTCCAGTCTGCTTACGCATCAAACACTGAACACACTTCTCGCAAATGCATTTAATCACTCTCAATCATCTGTTCTTGATATCCCACTTCATGTGTATACCGCACAGGGTTCGGTGATGGTGAATTTGAGCTATTCTACGCAAACGAAACTCGTGGATAGAATTCTACCGCCTCTTCACACGCGTTGGCTCCCCAAGCAGACGGTTGTCTTCGAAACCCAACATTGGAGAGGTGATGCTCACTCATTACAATGGGATGCTCCAGATTTTTCATCAATACTCTTCACTCTTTCTTCCTCGGATTCATACGATGGGCGTTTCGTTGAAGTCGAGGCCTACAGTCTTGATTCGACACCTCAATTCCGGCAACTTTCGGGGGTTGGTCTTGCTTCACTGGTCGAAAATCAGTCATCTGTTCAGTGTTCGATGAATACATGTTCGGCTACCTGGTCTTTTACCAGCCATTGGCTCATGGACGACGTAGATGACTTACACATTCTCGCCAAGGGAACGGATACAGATGACTTTTCTACAGGACCTTCTCACTTTTATCGACAAACATTTTTCAATGAAATCGAAAATGATTTGGAAGTTGTCGATTTCAATGTCATTGATGATCAAAATCGAGTTTTAAGTGATTGGTCGAACCCTCAATGGCCGTTTCATTTGAATGCAAGTCAAAGTATGGAAGCGACAGGGAAAGTACGATTTGAAGGTATCTTAGATGCCTACGTCGGCCTCGGAGACGCGCAAGTCCGTATCGATGCTACTGCCGTGCCTCCAGTCAATCTTTCCGGTGGGCCAGATCAATGGCCCAACCAACCGGTCGATTGGAGCACGTCATGGTATACAGAAGTCGATTCAAATGGAGCCTTCACAGTCACGCTTCTTGCTCCAAGTGAGGCCGCTTTACTGCCCAGTAATACACGCCTTCTCCTTTCACCTCACATTGAACGTTCAGGGCCGTCCTCGGAAAATACATCGACCAGCCTCGACCAAACCAGTTCATCGCAAAATATTCCGTTCTTATTCGATAAAATTCAGCCATCTACTGCGTCTCTTCTTATTTTGGATTCAGGTGGCTATGCTCCTGCAGATGGCCATATTTGGACGGCTCAGCAAGATGTCGCCTTACGCCTCATGCTTCAAGACCCTGAAGGACTTTCAAATTCAATCGAGTTTTACTACTGGCTTGAAGCACGTCATGATCTCAATGGAAACGGAGAAATGGAGTTGGACGAATATATGAGCCAGACGGTCACCTTCAATTCGGGTTTGACCGTAGCGGAGATCGACCTTCCTCTGCTTTCTTGGCAAGATATTCTACCTGCTGGGCGCTCATCAGGTGAAGCGAGCGTTTTCGTAGATGGATTCGATTTAGCGGGTAATGCTCTTGTTGGTGGCGGAGGTGCCGGCGCTGACGATGACCTCGCAACTTTTCAAATCCAACAACGCTTCGACACACTTATTGATACAGAATCGCTCACCTTTGATTTGTATGAATCATCTCTTCTTATTGGGCATGAACATCACTTTGGTTTTACTCTCACCGATGGAAATGGACTTGAATCCCTTGATTTCATTGAACTTGCACTGATTAGTCGAGAACGAACCGATGAGTGTACCTTCAGTTACGAACCACGTTTTGAGCAAGTTATTTGGGATGAAAACTGCTTTGAGCATTCACCCACTGTACAGGTTTTGAAAACGCCCCTTCAGGCAGAATGGCAGATTGTCTTCAGCTTTAGAATCGCGTGGGATGTTGCCAATGCTTCGAATCTGTCAGGAACGCCATCCTTGAAAGTATACGATGAAGGCCAAAACCTTGGTCTTGGGCTCTCGAGACTCACTGTTTTTGATTGGACGCTTTCCAGTAAAATATCTCTTGGCCCACCCGAGATATCTGATCAAACTCAACCCTATGGAGTGGTCTTAGGCAATGAGGTGTGGGTTCATTCCGACGATATCTTGCAGCTTCAAACCCAAATTTACCATACCAATACATCGATTTCAGCCCAAATGCTTCCTGCTTCAGTCTACTTGCAAGTCTTCCTTACCGACGGGGAGCGTTCAGTTGAACACAACCTAAGTTTTTCAGAAAATGGCACCCTTTCTGCTATGATTCATTTGAATGCTTCAATCCTCAAGCATCGTCAGGCGACAATGGAAATCGGCGTTGTGGGTCTTCCAGATTTATCTTCTGTTTATGTTTTTGATATTACATTCGATACAGACGGACCCCTGCTCTCCATTCCACCAGGTATTCTTTCGGTAGTCGAATCCGATGCATTAGAGGAACAGGAAATTACGGTCATCACCAGTGATGAGGTCGGTATGAATCTCTCCTCTCTCAAGATGCATTGGTATTTCACTCGCGCAGGAATTGAAATTGACGAGTCAGCTGGTTCTGCATCCATCGAATATCTCAACGGTTCTGGTCCCACATACACCTTTTCTTCAATTGTTAATCTTCAACCCGCAAACCAATCTCTATTGCTGAAAAATGATCGCCTTGTCGTTTGGTTTAGTGGTCTTGACATGTCAGGAAGAATGTTATCGGGCACTGGAACTGAAACATCGCCATTGACACCTAAATTCGAATGGATTGCCTTTGAACCGCAATTTGAAGATATCATTGTTACACCGAGACAACCTCAACTTGGTGAAGAGTTTTCCTTGTTTGTTCGAGTATCAAATATTGGAGTCCTTTCAGGCAACATCACGGTAGAATGTCATGATGACCTTGGGCGTCTTCTTGCTACTAATTCAAGTCAAATCGAAGGCGGTTCATGGGTTGACTTCGAGTGGCAGGTTGAGGCATGGAAAACAGGTCGTCTCGGAATGACTGTTAAGATTGTCAACTACACGGG
>CALCOP010000082.1 GCA_937897365.1 uncultured euryarchaeote | reverse complement strand
AAATGTCGGCATTTTGGCTTAACAATCCGAACGAAACATTGGTCGCTGCATATCGAACTTCGACCAATGGAACATTCAACATCAGTGTACCAACAGATACCTCTGGAAACGGTACAGAACGCGGAAACAAAATCTTGGTTTTGAGTGTCAATGAAGGCTCATCGCCGTTTTACCTCACTGCATCTGCCCAAAACGGTATACTCGTCATGGGCGTTAGTCAGTTTGACAATATCCTCCCTCTCAATCCAATCACGGTGAATCGTGGTGATACGGTCAACATAACCGCTCGACTGCTTGAGTCTTCGAATCGATTCGCACCGCTTTCAGCGTTTGATGTTGATATTCAGTTCCATGAAACATGGCTCACTGGAACGCAAACCGATGGAGAAGGATTTGCGAACTTCAGCCACCAGATTCCAATGTCTCACCCTCTTGGCCTGATTGTTGTATCACTGGTATTCAACGGCTCAGTGGATTTGTTAAGCACACAAGTGAATCTTTCAACGATTACGATTCGCTCGACGACGGTCTTAGTTATCGACCCAATTGCTGCTAACCCTGTCGCTGGCACCTCATTCAATGTGACTGGTCGAGTGAACAGCGACAATGGAAGCGGCCTTGAACAACGTGATGGTAGTGTTCTACCTGCAAATATTCTGTTCAGCATTAACGATCAACCCACTGGCTTCACCGTTACAGGTGGTTCTGTTACAGCGGGTGGAGTTTGGTCGGCGACTCTCCTCCTTGGTGAAGGATTTGAAGCAGGTAACAACACCCTTGAGGCCTCTTATGTTCCAAATGTCAACTATTACATCGGCTCTACAAGTAACACTTCGTTTGATAGTCGTGGATTTACCACACTCGCATTCATTCAACCTTCTGTTGATGGCTTGGGAACGCCATCTCTCAACGACCGAACTGAACGTGGTGAAGACCTTGACATTCGTGTTCTGCTCAGAGATAACACGCTTGCACCTGTAGGACTGCAACAGGTTGTCGTCTCGCTCATTGGCACAGATGTCAGCGTCCTTATGACGACGTTCGAAAACGGAACTGCATCTGGAGTTCTTACGGTTCCGAGCAATCAGAGTGTAGGATTCAGTGACCTTGAGGTGACCTTTGCAGGTACGCCTGGAACAACCGGCTTGATTGGTTCAAATAAATCCACACAGTTTGTCGTACTTGCTCAAACCAATGTCGTGATTTCATCCTCCCCATCAACACTTGTGGCTGGAGATTCATTCACCGTTGAAGGAACGTTATTGGATGACCTCAATGAAACGCTTTCCATCAATGGAATCCCTTCAATTGCAGTGGTTCACCTTCTGGTTGACGGTGTTCCGGTCTCCAGTGTTGAAACGAATGCCTCAACGGGTAACTATTCCATTGGATGGACGCTTCCTGATGATACCTCGGCTGGCGCTCACTTGATTGAAGTCCGCTTCCTTGGTGGACGTGACTGGGTTGATCCAATTGGTGTTGGGGACCCTGCAAATCCCGATTTCTATCTTCCCAGCAGCGCTCAAGTTGACTTCAACGTCAGTGTTCCGACGAAGATTCTCCTCCTCACTCCGAGCGGAAATGTCGACCGTGAAGCGTCGATGACCATCGAAGGTCGCTTACTCGATTTGGTCGATTCACCGCTCAGCAACCTCACCGTTGAAGTGTGGCTTGGAGGTCAGTGGATGACAAACGTCACTACAGATGGCGCTGGTCTATTTGTCGCAGTATATCCTGTTCCAGCTGATGCACCATTAGGTCCAATCTCGCTCGAGATTCGTTTCACTGGAACTACCTTCTATCTGCCAAGTAACGCCACTGGAACTTGGGATGTATACAGCCAAATTCTCGTTCAGGTTGAAATGGGAAGTCCAGTTGCAGTCGGGCAGAATACAACGATTACTGGGACTGTTGCTGACAACCAATTACTCGGTATTTCAGGTCATGCGGTCGACCTTGAAGTTGAGGGAATCATCATTGCATCATTAACGACTGATTCAGAAGGCGCGTTCACATTTACCTGGACTGTTCCTGATACTTTCGGCTTTGGCAACCATACGCTGTTTGCGAATGTCGATGCACAGGGTTACTACCGCTCGAACTCGGGTAACACGACATTCTTCCTTGCCCATCGTTCTGATGTCACCCTCATCTTTGATGACGGAAAAGACGTGACGCGTGGCAACCTTTGGACACTTTCCGGACGCTTGTTTGACATTGATACAGTCAATAACGACGGTTTGGGAGACATGCAACTCAGTTTGCGTTTGGATGATGTAGAGATTTCAACGCTTACAACCGGTGATGATGGCAGCTGGTCAGCAATTGTTCCTGCGACAATGGACCTTGCACGAGGTAACCATCAGTTCACCATCTTCTTTGCTGGCACTGATGCACACATTGGCTCTCAGACCTCAGCAACTGCAACCGTTTGGGCAAATGCTCTGATTACTATCGATGGAACTTCAGAGAACATTGTTGTTCGTTCCGATTCGACTTTCGCGCCGATCGTGCTCACAGGCTCAGTATCTGAAATCGGTGGGCTTGGTGAAGTATTCGACAATGTGACGCTCTACCTCGGCAATGGTTCCAAGTGCTTGGCACAAAAAGACGGTGCTCGTTGTATTGATGAGGTGAAGATTGATTGGTCGAATGGAAACTACACCCTTGAGGCGACTGCCCCAATATTCCTCAGTGCCGGTTCGCAATACCTGTATCTTGAAACGCCACGAAACGATGAGTATTATCTCAACATGGCCAGTGTCTCTCACCCAATTTTTGTTAAGATTGATGCCGACATCACCGTGACGCTCGATGATATTATTGAAGATGAGCAAGAAGTAGTTGGGGGCTCGATTCTCATTACTGCTACAGACACCAGATTAGGAGTTGACGGAATTACCGTAACGGTCTACTTGTATTCAGATAATGGAACTCAACTCTCGGCCCCTCGACAACCGCTTACCAACGCCGATGGTGTGGCAGAGTTTGAATTCACATCGGATCCACCATTTGGTGACTCTTCCCAAGATTGGGGCAGAGTTACCTTGGAGATTCTGATCAATGACCCACGTCTCTCGCAGTCAACGCTCGACACTTTTAATCAGGACTATGATGAATCGATAGCACTCTCCTACGAGTTCCAAGAAGAAGCGACTCAAGTTCCATCTTGGGCGTACGTCGCTCTGACACTCATAGCAGCAGCAATTGCTGCTGGAACTGTCATGTATCGTCGTCGCAAATCAAGTGAACTGATGGAAGAGGCAGCCGAAATCTTTGCGTATACCGCAGAGTTACTCGCTGCAGGAGACTCGATTCGTGAAGCCATTTTCAACTGCTATCAGAGCCTCTGTTCTACATTCCAGGAGCATGGTTTCTTGCGTCGTGATTTCGAAACAGTTCGTGAGTTTGAAATGGCCATTCGCCAAGCAATGCCACAAATTTCAGAGGAAGCACTCCAAGCACTCGACAATATGTTTGAGCAGGCGCGTTACAGTCGTGAAGAGATGGGTGAACAGCACAAAGCAGCTGCTCAACAATCATTAGATCGAATGGGCCAAGAGATTTCATCTCTTGCTAAGATTCCTGCTCGGTGATGTTTCACCAGCGAAGGTGCAATCGGCCATTGATGAAGTGCGCTTTGATTTCACCTGCTTCAGCAGGAAGTGGAAGTATTCGCGTCAAGTCATCATGACCGGCTTCTTTGACAACGAGACGTAATTGTCGCTGTGTTTCATCGCTCAGTGTTGAGAGTTCGATATCGGAATTGTCGGCCCCATGAAGTGGAATGGTAAGACCATCTGGGTTCACTGTCCCATGTAATTGTTCAACCATCCAAGTCAAACTTCGCTCCGGTTCAATCTCCGCAAGGTGAGATTCTGGGATCATTCCAGATGCAACCAATACACGTTGATGATTCAATTGAACTTCAGACAAGTGATCTGCAACTGCGTGAAACTCTGCATGCAGTTGTTGAGGTTCTGCTTCAAGACCCAATGCACTTACATGCTGCGTTTCTTCAACGAAATCTTCGGAAATACTCGTATGCAGTTGAACGGGTTCCCATGTCGACATGGTGTCTCGGTTGTGTGCGGCCTCCATGAACCTTCGTCCTCCGATGTTTCTCTTTGCTCACACTTCTTCAACTGTGTGAACTTTGGAAAAGAAGCGACGAGCAAAACTTGCAGTTGTTTGAGGGTCGTTGGTTGAGTTCATACGTAAATCACTTGGATAGCAACTGATGTATGTACGGTCTGTATGGCGCTGATCAAGAAGTAAAATCAATGCTCGGTCACCAATTGAACGAATGGGACGACCCATTGCTTGGAGAACAGCATTGATGGCCGGTTGCGTTACGGTATATCGCCAAGCATTGTTTTTGCCGAATCTATCTGCTGCATATGCTTTGAGTGAATCGGAAAGTAC
>CALCOP010000081.1 GCA_937897365.1 uncultured euryarchaeote | reverse complement strand
GCTGATTTAGAGAAGACCGAAACATACACCATTGAATACAATAGTTTCAACAATTCAAAACTTCGAAGCCGGCACAAAATTGAGATGAGGGATTGTTTGATTTTAGTCCGAAATGGTGCTCCTTGCTTTGGACTTGAATGGTCCATAGACGTGTTTGGAGAAGCCGATAAGGTCTACGTTGTTTTCGGGGAGTCTCAATTGAAAGCACTGAAAGAAAATTTCCTTGCAATGCTTGAATTGGACGAAGATGATGGGCTTGTGACGATTCAACCGCAACAGAGATTGGATACGAAAATTCCTGAAAACAGGAAAAAGGCCATCACCCGCTTGAAGCATATTGATAATTGAACTCGAAGATAGAAACGTAGAGGTAATTGACTGCTAAAAAGCAGAACGCTATCAATAAGAAACGCTACGGTTGCATGGGCGTATAAGTGGGATTCAAGAAATACGGCGACAAAAATGTCATTGATCTCTCCGAATGGGGGCGTCCCATCGCTCGGAAAATTGCTCAATTTCTCAAAGAAAAACCCATATCAGTAATGCAAGTAACGAATTTCCATTTACTCCTCACCATCTCTTGTGCATGGCTGATTTTACAAGAACAAACCATCCTTGCATGCTTCTTGCTTATCGTCAAAGGCGTGATTGACGCTGTTGATGGTGAACTCGCACGCATGAGAGAAAGGCCTTCTCATGTTGGAAGGTATTGGGATACCGTTGCAGATACGATTGGTTTAGTTGCCGTGATGTGGGCTTTTGGAACCCTTTTTGCTTGGGAACTTTGGCTGACTTTCGTCCTCATTTTAGCAACGTTATTCCAGTATTCACTGTTCAATCACTATTCGATACTGATGCGAACACTGGGGACAGGAGATGCTACAAGTCGAATTGATGAACGCGAACGACCAACTGCCTTCCCGTGGGAAAAACAGAGAACTGTCAACTTTTTCCATTCACTCTACCTCGTATTCTTTAGTTGGCAGGACCGAATAATTGCCGGATTAACCGGCGATGGTTCTGAAGATTTGAGGTTTGAATTAACCGTTTCCTCAACCTTAGGATTCGGAATGCAATCGCTCATCATTTTCGCACTTGCTGTTTCTGAAAACCTCTCTCTCCTCCCCGAACTAATTTTGGGAGTCAATATGGCCATGATGGCATTGGTATTCATTCGGAGCAGACTTTGAACAGAACGAGCCGTTGGTTAAGACAAGTGTTCCATAAAAAAATCTCTACCTCGTACAAGCGAATCAGAACGCGCACTCGGTTTACCTTCCATGTGAGCGCCCCGATTACGTAGAATTCGGATAATCCACCGCCTCTGCCATCTCTCGTTCAATGGAAAGCGGATGCCAAGGAACAATTCACCTGACATGTGTCCATTCTTGTCTATTCGAGCTGTGCGTTTCTTCAAATGAACTGCCTTTGGAAGGTACGTGAGGTCTTTTTCACTGTCAAATGAATGATGCGCATCGAAATAAGTATGTAAGACGGCATTTGGCAATTGAGGCAGTAAACTTTCAACGAAATGAAGAGGAGTCCAATCATCGGAATCTCCATGAAGAATGAGGATTGGGGAGTGCGACCATTTTTGGATCTCGGGGCGTAAATGAGCTGCGGGATAGAAGGGTAAATGCGCATCAAACGGAGTGCCGAGCGTATCGATAATCGGTGACCATGCTGAATACAATGCTACCGTTCCTCCAAGGCTCCATCCAGAGATTCCAATCTTCTCAATACGCGGGTCTTGTTGTAACAGGGCGCGAGCCCTAAAGGCATCGACGAGCATCATAGCGTGCGTAACAGAAAGCTGGTCGTCAACCGTAGAATCAATCGATCTTGATATGAATGAATTGACCTTACATACCGCAAGTCCAGCACTTATCCACTCTTCGATGTGGTCTTGGTGGTGGGGAGCCCAACCAATGCTTCCGTGAAGGGCGATGACGCATGCAAAAGGCCCATCGCCCTCTGGTAAAAATAAATCCAATTCAACATTAACCTCAGGAGTTTTTTCCAAGCCATTGAGGATGTGATGTATCTCAAACGGAGAGCGTGAAAGAACATGCAACCGCTCGGCCATACACCAAGGAGAACATATCTGTTTTCAAAGGTGGTTCGGTTATCGATGGTGTGACGATAGAATGTTGAGTTTGCCACATTATTGAGAAAAGACTAACTGTGGGTATGGTAAGCAAAGAATATGCTATCTCGAGGCTTTGTCGTCTGCTTGTTGACTTTTCTCATCCCGATGGCAGGATGTACATCTCCGTTTTCCTCCTCTTTATGCGGAGATGGCTATGACGAAATGTATGGTGGTTACGATTATGTCTTTGAATCGTCTTCCATCGACGCTGACAACTCCCTCAACGTCACTGTCCGACTCTTGTCTGGTGGGGGTGGTTGGCTTGAAGAATCAGAACAGCACGAGGCAAACAAGGAGATTGCAGCCGGTTTAACCATTCAATTGAGCGATGGTACGCAACAAGCAATTGGATTCGGAAGTACGACTTGGGAAGTGAATGGTGATGCTTATGATGGCTCATACTGGTCAACTCGACTGTATTTTCAAAGCCCTTCAGGATTTTGCGATGGTGGTTGTGAAGAAATGAAATTTTCAGCAGGAGCACAAGACGTTGTGTACTATTTCGACAATACGTGCGATTCATCACCTTGGGTTGAAATTACACCTTAACAGAGGAGCGCGTCCACAGATACACCGTTTCTTCACCCCAAGATTCAGTAGCGGTGAGTGAAAGACCGGCAGAGGTTAAACGCTCAGCATCGATGTTGGATGCTATCGGTTGCTGATGTGTAACTTTACTTTGGATGAGATAGAACTCATCAACAAAGCCCTGGTCAAGGAAACTGGCTACAGTTGTAGGACCCCCTTCAACCATCAAACGTTGGATTTCCTTGTCCCCCAAGAGATTGAGCAACGCAGACAAAGATGAGAAATCTTTGCCCATCACAAGCGTTTCATATTCATCGGTCAAAAGAAGAGCATCTTTGGGAGTACGTTGGTTGGGGTCAATGATGATGCGGAGTGGTTGGCGTTCAGCTGCAACACGACGAACCGTCAACTGTGGATTGTCGCGTATGACCGTTTCAACACCAACGAGTATCGCATCGCATTCTTTGCGTAGTGCATGGACCTGGTTAAGGCAAGCCTCTGAAGTAAAACGCTGTGCGTTCTGACTTCTGTCATCAACAGAGCCGTTTACGTCAACAGCCATTTTGACCGTGACTAGGGGTCGGCGATGTTGGCACCAATGCAAAAAGGGATGCATTTGTAGTGCGGCCTCGTCTTCGAATAGCCCTTGGCGTACATCGATTCCTGCGTCTTGAAGAACTTGAATCCCTTTCCCTCGAACCGTCGGATTTGGATCTAAGTGTGCGACGACCACTTCTCTAACGCCCGCCCACATCAGAGCCTCAGTGCATGGTGGGGTCCTTCCGAAATGATTGCAAGGCTCAAGCGTCACATAGGCAACTGCACCATTGGAAGAATGCCCGTTGGATTCTGCATCATGGATCGCCATTTGTTCTGCATGTAATCCTCCCAAGTGATCATGCCACCCTTCAGCAATAATCTCGCCATCTTTGACTAAGACACAACCTACCAGCGGGTTAGGACTTACCTTTCCGCGCCCGCGTTCTGCAACTTCAAGAGCACGTGACATGAACCCCTTTTCGTCTGCAGTCCACGGACTCGCCATATCTCGTCCACATCGGTCGGGTTCAAGACCTCTTGCATTTCATCCCACCCGCCACCGATAAAATGCGAACTGCGGGGTGTATAGTTTGCTAAATCCGTTTTTATGCATTATGAATTGTTTTCAACCCATAGTAAATTACCCCTCTTTGCAACCTCCGAGAGAAGGTTTGAAACCAAACAGCGACCTCATCGATTCATGTCAACCGATGCGAAAGGGCAGGGGGCCGTTGCTCTTCGCTTTGAACCTGATTTGTCAACAAAGCAAAAAAAGGGGGCACACAAACCCCTCTTTGCAGAAGTGTTTACGCAAAAATCCGTAAAAGCAAAAGCAAACACTCACATTCACCTGTTGGTAAATCCGTTCTCTGGTAAGAAAAAAGGAAAGGACATTGGAGAGCAAGTCAAACTTCAACTTGAAAAAGAAGGAAAAAACGTTGACATCTATTTTTCAGATTACAGCGGCCACCTCATTGAGATTGCTCAAGGGATCGACGCTTCTGCAGATGATATCTTCGCGGTTGTGGGTGGAGATGGGAGTCTGTCCGAAGTAATAACCGGACGAATGAAGGCTCATCCAAACGGAGGAGGGGTGTTTGCTCTCATACCAGCGGGTACTGGCAATTCAATGGCGCATGATCTTCGATTAAATTCTACTGAGCAAGCAGTTCAGTGCATCATCCGTGGGGCCCGCCAAAATCTTGATTTGGCAAAGGTGGAAATGGTCAGCGGACTACCTGGTTCTGAAAACGGACAAACTGTTCGATACAGTCACAATCTCGTTACATGGGGTTTGGGCGTTGATTCTACGATAAAAGCTGAAAAAATGCGATGGATGGGTCCAATGAGATACGATGTTGGCATTCTTATGGCCATCATGGCTAACAACCGACGTCAAGCTACACTGACAATAGACGATATACAAATGGAGGATGATTATACCCTCTTTTTGATTCAGAACAGTCAAACTGGAGGTTCGATGCTACCTCTGGCTCCTGGCGCCTCGCTCGATGATGGGATGATGGACATTGGCATTCTGAAAAAAATGACGCGACGAGATGTACTCAAAGCCTTTGGAATGCTCAAAAAAGAAGGCCGGCACGTATTCCACCCCCGTGTTGATTACCACAGGTTCAAGACCTTGTCCATTACTACACCGGCTCCAGCTGCTATCAATGTCGATGGGGAAAACATCGGTTCAACACCGCTGAGTATGGAAGTTTTGCCGGGTGCGGTGCAAATATGCGTGCCGCCCTCAGAATGAAAAGTCTGAGAATTCCTCTTCAGGCTCATCGAACTGGTCTCGAACTGGTTGCTTCGGCTCCTCAACTGCAGGTTCTCTTTGGGGAGGTGCTGCTTTACGCTTGCGAACTGTTTTCTTTTTCGGAGGACCTGCTGATTTCTTTACCGGAGCCGAAGAAGTGTAATGCTCTCTTTGTTGGCGAGCTGGTTGCGTTGACGTGACGCTGGATGAGGATTGGCGAGGGGGAAACGGTGATTGCATTGAAGATGACGGAACTACTGAGGATTGCTCGGAAATTTCACGTTCCATCTCTTGAGATTCAATTGTCTCAACAACTGAAGAGCCGCTGCCTCCTCCAAATTCAGAAGTTGAACCCATGCTTGGACTGGAAGAAAGTACGCTATCGAGGTCAAATCCTGCAAGTTCAGGTTCATCATAGGACTTCTTCGCATCCTCGGTCTTCTGCTTCGATGCTTGCTTTCTTGCATCTGCTTTTCGCTGAGATGGAGACACTAAACCTGATTCTTTCGCCAATTTTGCATCTTTCTTCACTTGTTTAATCGATTCCATGCCGGCTTTTCCAAGAAGTGTCTTCATGGTTGATTTTGCTCCTTGCATGACAAACATTTTCGATAAGATAAATGCTCCAACGCCTCCTCCAATTCCAAATGCTAAGAAAAAGAGGATGTAACCTGCCCTTCCGAAAAGAGGTACGTCGCCGTAGACCCATTCATCATTTGATTCCCCATTCGAACTGATGGTGGCACCGTCCAACTCAATACTGGTTACGAAAACGTAAACGCTCTCTCTGTTCTGCATCCCGATATCAAGACTGCAATCTTCTTTTGCGGTTTGGTAGTTATAATATCCGGGTGAGTTTCCACTCTCGTTCGTTTGCATAAGGTAACCGTGTATGGTGACCGATTGATGCCACTCATCCAGTGCAGTCAATCCGTTGTGAATGTTTTCTGTCGTGGGGATCAAACCGAGGATATACCATCGTGTATCTGAGTCTCTGTCGACTTCATCAAGGTCAACGGAACCTGCGCCGGTTTCAGGACTGAGAGGCATGTCCCAATTCTTGACGTCGATTCTTGAACCATCGCCTTCAACGATACTATTCGCGGATTGAACAGTCATTTGTTCTATTGCGACGCTTGTAGCGACTGCGTAATCAATACCGTTCGCCCCTCCAACAGAGGAGTGAGAGGAGTAAAAGTGACTGGCCGCTAAGTAACCCGAAAAGGAGACTGTTCCTGAATTATTAGCGCTAAGTATACCGGTTTCAGAGGAGCACCCCACACCTTCAATGTTTGACATCTCCAAGGTTTCAGAACCTAAGCCACTTTTTATTGTGGTCGATTCTTGTGAAAAATCGACGTGTAATTCACCGCTACCGCTCCCCCATGATGCGGTTGATGGCCCGAGACATCCTGCAAGAGCCATGCTGAAAACGAGCAAGACGGCG
>CALCOP010000080.1 GCA_937897365.1 uncultured euryarchaeote | reverse complement strand
GATTTTAGATTTTAAAATGCTATATTGGGTGGGTTGGAAACGAGATAATTTTGGGCCGCAGTCCTCTACTTCTCTACCCTCGCCCCCCTCTACAACTATACCCTGTGACGAGGGGGTATAAAGGTACTGGAAAACGGGTGTCCTGCGACCCGTTTTACGAGCGAAAATCACGTACTGAAATGGCCCTCTGACAACAAGGAAAATTGTAGCAAAAAGAAGCGAAAAAGTAAGGAGAAAACTACAGTTTTTTCTCGAGGCACCAACGCAGAGTAAGCGAGAGCGTTAAGAAGCCAGCCTAAGTCGCCGAAAGCATGCCCAACCCCAAGATATGCGTATCTCTTGAAGAAACAACTGTGAAAGCAATGGTTGACGAAGCAGCACGTGCAGGTATTCAGGGCGCTGATATGGTCGAAGTTCGGTTTGACCGCTTGTATCTCAAAAAGCCTCAGGCAACTGTTACTGAGGATGAAGAGGGCAACCGAGTATCAACGATGCCGCCTGTTGAAGAATGGCCTGTAAAGGATTTTGAGGAATTGGATGTTGACAAGTCTATTGCTGACCTAAAAGAAGCCATTGGACTTCCTGTAATCTTCTCCGTGCGCTCGGTTCGAGACGGTGGCCACTTCTCAGGTGATGAAAAGCAGCGCATCGAAATCCTTCAAGCCGCTGTTGAATCTGAAGTCAAATGGATCGACCTGGAAATTTCGATTAAAGCAAAGGACAGAAAAGCACTTGTTGAATCTGCTAAAGCATCAAACTGCCAAATTATCGCCTCACAACACGACATGAGTGGCACCCCAAGTTCAGAAGATATCGTATCGATGATTACCTCAAACGCTGACAGTGGAGATATTGTCAAATTCTGCAGCACACTCAAGGATCATCAAGACGCCCTCCAAATCGTTCATGCCGCGAATGCTCTGAAAGACCAAGATGGAACTCCTCTTTACAGCCTCATGGCACTTGGAAACGGAGGCGACTGGGCACGACTTCACGCCCCCACTCTTGGGCAAGAATTAGTCTACGCAACCATGCGAGATGAATTCCGCCTCTCAGACAAGGGTCTTGTCAACGTTCGTGACCTTCAAGATGCTTGGAGACTGCTTGAGTATTAAACTCGAATACAGGCCTTCTAAACAGGGTTTTTACGGCATCTTACGCAGAGTCTGAGATTATGATTCTGGTTCAGACCATACCTGCTGTGTATTTTCTGATTGGGTTTCGATTGGTGGCGGCAATTCCACGATTTCCTTTGGCACCTCTTCAAACGGCGGAGGAGGAGGATTTTCTGCAGGCGTATCCAGCGAAGGTACGATATTTTGTGGGATTTCAGCAACCAAACCTGCTTTCATATATTTCGCATTGAGTATGAATGGGATAGAAAGAGTACCCAATAATACAGCCAAGAACACAAGGGATACTGTGAATGGAGGGAGAATGAAACTGCGTTCAGTTGTGATGAGGGTCACACTGGCAGCAACGATTGTATCCGGGGACTCTGCATCGTTATCGTGAACATTGTCCCAAGCATCAATTACGATATAGAAATCCTCCCAAGTAGTACCGGTGAAGAACGATGAGTAGATCTCCGGGCCATCTAAATTGAGAGCAAAATTAACTTCCGAAGTTTTCTCATATTCGTGTGAATCTCGATAGGATTTCCAACCCAAGAAATTGAAACTTCGCCACTCAGGAGGGATGTTGGAAAGTGACTCTTCAAATTCATCATAGCCGTAGTAATCGTCATGCGAGGAGTGATACGACTGCGTATAACTGTTGTATTCCTCAGTTGTGAGCAGGTAGATATCGCCATTCACAGGATTGAGGTTTGTATCTTGTAAAGTAATGCATACCGTGGTCCTGTAATCTGCTGAAAGATTGACCCTTAATGCGCCGACGCTGTCATTTCCAATCAACAAAGTCGTGTAGTGATTTTCCTCAAGTGGTTCAAGACGTGGAAGCATCCACGTTTCATACATCCATGGTTCTTCAGGACTCAGTGATAAATCCTGAGTAATTTGAGAGTTCTGGTCGTCCTCTCGCTGTTTTTCATCTTCATAATACACGACATCATCATCAAATCCACTCCACCAATTTCCATTGTGGAATGGAACCAATGACAACCTTTGAACCGTTTCATTCCATCGAACAGGAGTGGTATCTCCTGCACAAGAATCTGCAGCCTGTACCTGCATTGAAGCAGGTGTTGAAAGTGCGAGTAAGAGTATAGGCAAGAGCAAGGTAAGTGTAATCGAACCCACTCGAACGTAAGACGACATGCTTCCCCTCAAACAATGATAGGCAAGGAGGTTATACAAACTAACGGTTAAGATCTTCGTCGAAGAGGCCGAATATATCCACTGTCATCGCTCCTACGCTCATCTTTGGAAAGGATGCCTGGAGCTGGTGGAGGCGCGTGGTGATCCATGCCGAGTAAGCCACCTTGGTCTTCGACGTGTTCAACGTCGGTGTAGGTCTCAGAAGCTTGCTTTGCCTCATCTTCAAGATCGGATGGTTCTCGCATGACCAGCCAGCCAAGAATCAAAGCCACGGCAATCAATGCGACAAAAGTTGCCAGGTCGGAACCGGCATCTGCAAGCCAACTTTTCCAATCATCAACGCTGAAATCAGACAACGAAGGAGGAGCAGATGGTTCCGGATTCACGTCAATTTCTTCATCCATAGAATCGCAAATACCAACGCTATCGCAAATTTCAAGTCGAATTGTGTAGGTCCCAACTTCGCTCCAACTACCAGTGATTCGGGAAACTGAACCGGGGAGTGGTTCAATCCAGTCGTCAGCAGGATTTCCGTTATTATCGGCATCAACTTCGATATCTAAATCCCAACGGATTTGTAAATCTGGGCTAAGGGTCACATCTCGGTCCGAGATAGAACCATCGTTGATATTCGTGTCACGATAGACTGCGATTGCCAAGTCCGTTTCGAGGTCAGAAAAGTTCGCGACAAAGGAATTGGAATCCGATACTATGATTTCCTCGGGGACGAAGATATTGTGAATAACTGGTGGGTGGTCGATGACGACGGTAAAGTATGCACGAGTGACATCACCAGTTCCAAAGGCGTCTCGAACGGTGAGTGAAACGGTGTATTCTCCTGGCAGTGAATATGAATGCCAAGGCGTCGCTTGGTGCTCCAGCGGAGACCCGTCTCCGAAATCCCATGTGTATTGGACCAATCCATTCCAATCAGGAGAATTAACGTCGAACGGTACATATTTTCCTTCAAATGTTTGGTCACCATCTCGGGTGCCATCTGAATTGAAATACAGCAGCGAATGCGGTGCTGCGAATGTGTCACCTTGCTCATTGAAGGTTCGTGACCAGTCTAAATCCGTTACCTCAGGAAGAACACTGGAGTCCGTCATTTGTTCATCGTTATACCACGCATCGAGTATCTGAACAGCGATAATGGGCAGAGGATTTGCGATTTCAACAGTGAGAACTCGAGCGATACTTTTCGCACCAGCGGCATCGATTACAACCAACTTTACGGTGTGAACGCCGGGCTGAGAGAACGTATGTGTAACTTGCGGACTCTCTACAAATGTGCCATCGTCTGAGAAACTCCAGTTGTATGTCAAATCACTGGAATCACCGACTGTCCCATCGGGGTCAAAGGAGTCGCGTCCATCAAAAGTGTAAGGCGTTTCGACCTCACCGTCTTCGACACGGAAGTCAATGATTGAAGTCCCTGATGTGGTGGTTTTGACAATAAAGTCAGCAACTGGAATTTGGTTCTTAACCAACACTGATAACACAGCAGTGGCGGTACTGCCGTCATCATCCATGACGGTTAATTCAGCCGTTTTCAAACCCGGTGTGTCCCATGAAGGCATGGGGTTGGGATCGTTTGAACTCGTCAGTGTAAACTCATCATCACGGTCGGTAACGCCGCCGTCAAGATTCACTCCTTCAGGGAAAAACCATGCATGTGAAACAAGACTTCCGTCTGAATCCTTGAAGACATCTGGCATCACGATCGAAGTGTATGTATCAGTTGATAGCGTGTCCGAGAAAATTTGGTAAGGTATACGGTTGTTCACATAAACCAAGATATTTTTGACACCTACATTATTGCCGTCTGAAACGGTGAGCGTCAAATTATATGTTTCATTGATGCTGTCAATCTCGCCCCACTCATGAGCCGCTTCAAACATTCCAATTCCACCTTCAGTATCTCCATCACCCCAATTCCATTGGAAGGACAAGCTTTGCGTTGGAACATTATCTACGGTGAGAGAGGCTGAAAACAAAATCATCTGATTGGTGAGAATTGAAATCTCTTCGTCAATAACAACACCATTCACAGTAATCAAAGGAATCGGAGGCGAAGAATCGGTGATATTCAATTCAAGAATGTCAGATTCAGACCATGAACCCCCTTGGTCTTGAACACGGAGTGTAGCGTTGTACATTCCAGTTGTTTGGTATGAACGGAACGGGGATTTCAATCCAGAAGTCGTTGAATCTCCGAAGTCCCAAGCATAGGCTACAGGCGCATCGAGATACGGCAAAGAGTTGTTGTCAAACGAGAGGCCCCATGCATCAAATCCATCTCCGTTAAATTGAATATTTTCCCATGTTTGAGACTCATTCGGAGTGAGTGTTCCATTCGCGGTTGGCTTCATGTTATTGATGATCTGTGGCGAGGAAGTAAGCGTGTCCACTGTCGTCCCAATCATGTCTTCCATTTCCATTTGGAAGGTGAATTGTGAGTCATATGGAGCAGTGAACCAAATGCTTTCTTCAGCAGCAACGCCGCCACCAGCAGATACTCTCTTGGTCTGTGTATCGACAACATTTCCACTGTTATCGAGCACCTTGGTTGTTACATCAAGGTCTTCAAAGAACGCATTTGAGAAAACTTCGTAATTGATTCGAACTGTATCAGGCGATCCATCTCCATCACGGTCGCTCAGTTCAGTCGTGTTGAGCGTCAATGTGGCTGGAGAAGTAATTCGGGCCGCTTCGATATCGACGGTGCCTTGAGGATAGGAAGGCCCACAGGAAGTGTAATCGCAGTCTGCAACCGTACTTGCATACCATGTGATGGCCCAAACTTCATCGGTCAAATTTCCAAAGCCAGGGATAAGTGCAGTAGCGACGTTGTTTTGGAAATCCAAATCAGTTGCAGTCCACAAGCCATCGGCTGTTGCTCGGGACACGACAACACCATCAAATTGGCTGACGTCAGCAGTTAGACGCATGGTGAGTGGTGCAGGAGATGATGCTCCTGGAGTAAATTTGAATGCACGAATTCCCCAGCCTTCAACGGAATGTCCTGTTGAAGTCCATGGACCTGCCCAGTTGCTGTTCGTATCTGCCGGTTGAACGCGACAAAAGGAGCCAGAGGAACACGTCGAAGTCAAATCAAGGTTCGAAAACCCATAGATTCCTTGAGAAGAATCCAAGACTGCGGCAATCGAAAAGTTCGCAAAAATCTCCCCCATTGTGCGACCGAGCATACCGCTTTGGCCGCTGACAGGAGAGCGTGCTAAGTTCTCAACACCCAAACCTCCTGTTGCTGAATCTTGAACCAATTGACGCACAGCAGGACCGCCGCCGAGATGATCTGCCAAATACATTGTGAAGATGAATCCGGCTCCATAATCAGCAAAGCGTTGGTTCCACCAGCGTACTGAAAGTTCTGATGCTTGAGTCCATTGATTCAGGTGACTTACGAGGGTAGAATCGGCACCAAAGCACAGATAGATAGCAACATCCGCATTACCCTCATCAATCCAGAGATTTTCATAAGGGTCCTGTGCGTTGTGCAGCAAATGTTCGAGTTCGTGAGCAAGAATCGACTTACCCCAGCTCAGCGTAATATCAGCGTAATCGACAAAAACAGCTTCTCGAGAGTTCGACATCGATGGGGCGAAATATCCACCGATGTTGAAAGCGCCATCAATGTCGTAAATGACAATTTGAACTTGGCAGTTATTGTCAACATCCGGTGGTGCAAGACCTCTTCCGTCTTGGTAGTCCTTTCCGTAGTAAGTCGTCATAGTGGGATAAATGGTTTGATCCCAAGAAGATGCAAGATTATTCAAAACTGTAGAGCTCAATGTTCGCCCCGATTGAACGAGGAATGCTACAGTTGTGGTCGTTTTAGCAACATAAGTGTCAACAGAACCACCTGAAGTCGGAACGGTCAGTTGGTCATTGACCACGTGTGGATTACAAGCCCTGCCAGATGAGCGAGCGGAGGTTTGAGGCTCGTACGCCATGTCTTCAACACCTGGACGGCCTGCATCGATCCACTCTTTTTTGAGGAAGGAGAACGCAGAAACTACAGGTTGTTCTTCTTCGATCATCAAATATTGATGACCCATATCAACATCAAAATCTGCGATATCTCCGATGACAACACCACCTGCACTGTAAGGCAGCACCTCATCCACACCCTCTGAATCAGCCCCTGCAGTAAGCAGAAGAGGAGAGATTCCAGAGACAAAAAGTAGTGTCACCAAAAGCAAGGCGGTATTAGAGCGTAGTTCCGACATTTAGTGCACCTCATTTATTCGCAAGACTGCTAACATCTACACGACTTGAAATGAGGTATTTAAGAGTGGGTCTATGAGGCTTCATACATGCTCATGCAGATTGGGGGCGATTTTCGGACCGCAAGACGGTTCGCCATACTCGCCATAACTTTGCTCATTTGCTCTCTCAGCACCTCGTTTTCTCAACCTGTTCATGCCGTTGAATCGCCGTATAAAGCCGTAGAAGTCTGCGATTATGTCGAACAACTCGAGTTCAATGGCACCTTAGCCAACCAATCCGTACATTGGCAGACCAGCCTTGGACCGCGTGTTCCGGGGACTAATGCATCTGAAACGTTCCGAAACTCGGTCGATGAAAATTTGACTTTATGGGATGTCAGTATGCATGAATACACCGTTGACAACCTAACTTTCACAAATATCGAGGCTGTTTTAGAACCAGCAAATGCCGAAAACAACACTCCTCGAGTTGTTCTGGTAGCACATTATGACACACGAAATGTAGCAGAACGCGACAGTGATGAGAATCGAACCAATGAACCAATCGTTGGAGCCAATGACGGCGCCAGTGGTGCTGCTGCTTTACTGGAACTGGCACGAATTATACCACCGATGGAACTCCAATATGAGGTCGAATTACTCTTCACAGATGCTGAAGACCAAAATTATACACCTCACCGCTTTTTCGGCGCAGAGAAATGGGCGGAACACCAAACTCAGCACGATATCAATCGAACTGCTGCTTTCATCGTGCTCGACATGATTGGAGATGCTGACTTACAACTGACCCACATTTGGCCGGGCAATGGTGCGTTGTGGAGCACCATATCACCACTTGCTGAAGCACTTGGCATGGTTGAAAATAAAACCGATTGCAATGGAGGAATCGGTGTAAAGATTTTCGATAAAAATACTTCAATCGGCGTTTATGACGACCATGTTCCCGCACTCAACATAGGGATTCGAGCAATCGATCTTATTGACATACGGTTCGGCCCCGGTGCGAAAGCATTTGAGGGGTATTGGCATACGCATGAAGATACACCCGACAAAGTAAGTGCTGAATCTCTGGAAACAGTTGGTAGATTGGTCGAATTGGGTTTGAGAAGTGGGGCATGGCTCACCCATAATTCCAGTCAAGAAGAGGCTCCTGAGCCGCAGAATTCATCGGAAAATGAAACTGTAGTCGATGAAGAAATTGAAGCACAGTCTTACCCCGCATTGATGCTAATAGCTTCTCTTTCGATTGGAACACTACTCCTTATCACGGCCTTCCTGAGAGGGATTATTCGTAAGAACACATAACCAAATCTTGCGCGGCAAGACAAGGGAAGGGTATTATCCGCGCATGTATTGACCTAACACAAGCGGAGGTGGGAGTGATGGCCGAAGAAGAATTGGATGAACGCCTTGTAGCCCTTCGTGCTCGTGTTCAATCAAAACTTGAACATTCGGAAAATGAAAAAGCGCTGCGCCAAAAAGCCGCTGATGAAGAATTGGTTGTCGAAGCGCATGAATTGGATGAAGCAGTTGAAAGAGCAACGGTTCGGTTCCAAGCCAAAATCGATGAATTGGACCAATCAGACAAATCGAGAATTCTAACCTTGGCGGCGTCGCTTATTTTGATTGGCAGTATTCTTGGTATGGCATCAGGAGCACTCATCCTCAACGGGAATCCCGATGATTTACTTTCATCCACATTATTTGAAAGAGCAGAACGGGTCGACGTTACTGGGTTGGCATTAGAGGCAGAGGAGGGAAACGGCATTGGAAATGTTACCGTGCAGCTACTCAATGTTGATACCGATGAAATTATTGCTGAAATGGCCACGGATGAAAACGGCTACTTTCGATTTGAAAATATTCTGTCAACCGTGATGACATTACATGTTGAAGCGGAGGGATACATCACTGTTGAACGGGATTTTATGCCTGAAGAAGCTGGAATCAAGCCGGTTACCATGACCCCTGGTGAGGGCATCCGTGTTGAAGAAGGCGTGATATCAGACGATGGATGGGATCTTGGATTAGCCGTCGGGCTGTCGACTGCGGTCGGTGTATTCACTGTTCTGACCGCATTGGTTGGTTTTCAAGCAGCGGTCGAAGTCCGCCGTGCAAAGCACTATCGAAGGACGCAATACTTAGCAGGAATTGCATTATTTAGTCGTGGATTGATTCTTTTTGGCCCCTTCTTGATTCTTTTAGGTATGATTTTCTTAGTAATTTCAAAGGACCAATTTAGCGATGTTGGCGGTGATTGAATGTACCTCATTACAGTTGAGGGGGGAGACGGTTCCGGCAAAGGAGAGGCTGCTCGGATTCTGTTGGAATTGGCAGCTGAATACCCCTTCCCGGAAGTTCACGCCACACATGAACCGAGGCGCTACAGTGAACTTGGTAAGTTAGCGCTTACATCTGTCAAATTAGGAAATAAAACACCGCTTGAAGAAGCAGGATTATTTGCCGCAGATCGCTTAGATCACTCACATACATGGATAAGGCCATTATTGCAAAAAGGGCATATCGTAATTTCAGATAGAAACATACATTCTTCCTTGATTTACCAGGGTATTGTTGGAAATCTCGGTGTAGAACACGTCGCGAAAATGAACGCAGCGGCGATGATTCCAGATCTGGTGTTGTGGATTGATTGCGACCCGGAGAAAGCGATGAAGCGTATTCAGTCTGGCACTTTACGCATGAACAGTGAAAAACAAGAATACTTTGAGACTGCGGAAATTCAAAAGACCATTCGTAAAGGATTCATCGACCTACTTTCTGGAGAAGTCAGCGCACCCGCACCTTTCGACAAGTGTTGTGTTGTTGGCCCAATTTTGAACGAAGGGGGCTTAGACGAACTGAAGAAAAAACTTCGAGCCGAACTTCGTACTTTTTTCAATCGAAAACCTGCGCCGTTGAATGTTGTAGCAGATGAAGTGGACCGCTACTTACTCCGTACTCTCGTGACGGATGTCAAAAAACAGCAACGGCTTCCAGGTGCACCTCAAGAAAGAACTGCGATTCATATTGGTTGGTTATCTGGCCGCTCTCCAGCCCAATGGATGGAGTTTGCTGAATCCAAATGGGATTCAGAAAATGCAGGGCCGAATGATGTCCCTGCTACACCCCATGCCCATTCATGCTGGTCAGTATTGGGAACGCTTTCACTCATCGTAGGTTCAAGTGAAGTTCCTCGATTACACAAAGCCTTTGGACCTCACAGAATGGTAACGCAACGTCACACGCAGAGACTGATTAAATGGCTTGAAAAAACGCGATGGATTCACAAACAACAATCACATGTGCCATTTGCTGAAGCTCAAGTGTTCAAACTGAGAGATAGTCGACTTGGATACGGCCGTCTTGCACTCGCCATGTGGCCACTACGAGCACAAATCGCTTCATGGAGAAGGGCAAATCCCGATGGCGATTGGACGACTGCATTACGTTCAATTCTCATTCCAATTGATGGAAAACAACCACGCCCACGCATTCGCAAAGCCGTCGAATACATCTGCAAGCGACTGGAAATGCTGAGCAGTGGACATGAGATGTGCCCGGTCCCTACAACGATCGACGAATTATTGGCGTGGTGGGAAACGCCACCCCCTCAAAACTGATCACTCTTCTTGGTCGTCTTGAAGTTCAAACCGGGCGTTTGCGGGCAAAACGACATGACTTGCATTTTTAAAGAACTGAGGTCGTGCTGAAAATGCTGCTCCAGTTAGAATTGCAATACCGATACCGAAAGGAGTACCTGTCAATGGACGCATGAGGTTATTTGATTCATATCCAGTAAGGAGTTGTGTGAATCCGTCCACCAACATCGGAAGACAAAGAAGTGTTCCCAAACCCAACCAAGCAATAGTTCTGTAATTCTTTCTATAGATTGTTTCAAGCCATTTGTCGGGAAGCAGTGAAAGGCATGAATCCTTGATTGTCCATCGGTTATGGCCGTATCGAGAGAATACAAAACCGCCAACTGCCAGACCGAAGAAAATGCCTACATCGCGAGTGCACACCGGCATTTGATTCTCATTGATTTGCCAGCTACGCTCGTGTTTATTGTGGCAGTTAAGATCTCCAAACATGTAGATGAAACCGCTGTAAGGATCGAGTTCAGTCCACGCAAACGGTTCATGGATATGGATCGTACCATCCTCATGTTCGTGGAGCAATGAATCTGGAGTATTACCGCCTGAAAAAGCGCCGTCTTTTGTTGCGTAGTCCCATGCATTCGCTCGAGCATCCAGGTCAGGAACACTCCCAGTAGGTAATAAGAAAGGGACAAGGAAAAAAGAGACAAAGAAGAATCCACTGACTCCAAATATCCAAAATCCAACCTTCCGCTCTCGACGGCGGTCGGCAAGGCCGTTCTTCTCCATGCTACAGGTAAGATAAGCCAATTGATGAAGGTTCGCTTACCAAAAGCGAGAATTGATGAAGAGAACCAACTTAGAGTGAACATGAGCCTCAAAGAAAGTGAGCCAGTCGGGCTGGTGACTGGACTTCAAGCAGGGGCCTTTATGGGCCTCTATCTCGGCTTTAGTCTGGCTGTAATATCGGTTCTCACTGACCCTGGCGAATTGAAAAGACTCGTCTCGTTGATGTGTATACCACCCATGTTTGGCTCAATTCTACTGGGTCCGTTTTTAGCTCGTCGCAGGCGCCCCGTATTTCTCGGTAAGCAACCACTCACCCACGCACGCGAAAATTTGCACCAATTCAATGAAGGACAAGGAAACTGGAGGGTATTAAGTCATATCAAAAGCGATGGAATGTCGATTCGCATTGATATGCACAAC
>CALCOP010000079.1 GCA_937897365.1 uncultured euryarchaeote | reverse complement strand
GTATTTTCAGGAACATCGGGTAGCCAGAGAGCGAGATGCATCAATGCAGGACCAGGGTAACCAGCATCTTGCTCACTTGGTGGTAATTCAACCTCAATGAAATGCTCGGTATAGGGTAAGGGTGCGTATGACCCATTTTCAGGCAATTGGGCGCGCATTGTGTCCATTGGCAAATCCATAGTATGGCGTTCTTGAAGCGGCGTATCCCACCAATCTTGACTTGACTCAGCTTCGTAGACTTCGTTCATCAACGAGTCTCCAAAAGTCATCGCCAACAGCAAGAAGGCTATGGCCACGGCAACGGTAGAAAGCGCAGAAGCATTCAACTGACGGCGGCCTTCACCCTCTGCTTCTGTAACGACCAAAATTTGATCAGGCTGAGGTAAAATTACCGCATCGAGAACGGTCTTGACATCTTGGTCAGCCCCCTCAGCCATAGTTCGTCCAATACCTTGTCCGTCAAGAGCATGACGCTTAAGCGTTCAAGATTCTGCAGCCGCCGCTTCTCGTGCCATTCGAGCATGCCTGAAAGATCGTATACATGCAAAAGTGTAAACTCCACCCATGACAAGCATGAGTAATTGAGCAACTGTTGAGGCGGAAAGGTCGTTGGTCACAAGTCCTTTGACGCCCATTAAACCACCGAGGAAGGTGAGAAGTCCAAAAACAACTGCAATGTGCATCCAAAAGTGAGATTTTTCAGGCTGACGTGTAGCCATAACACTCATTGCAATCAGTGGAATGCCGAAGAAGGCTGGAATGAGAGAAGTCATGCTTGTCATTCCGGTACCCAGATAGAACCCGAGACCTTCAACCACTAATGCTCCACCAATCAAGAGTGTTAGTCGTGGGAGGGTTTGTCCAAGGAAAGTAAAATCGCTCATGGGCATTGGTGGATTTAGGAGACTTTTGAGAATGTCGGTTTCAAAGCCAATCAAGCGAGCGATTCATGGGGGAGTACTCTCTCGGCGTTGTATGAAAGGACGCTTGGCTTTGCTTCTCGTCCTTAACCTACTTCTGATTAATTGCGGAACAGTTGGCTCTGCTGGCGCAGATGAACACACGAGTTGGCGTTCGGTTGGCATCGACCCAAGCTTATGGGTGGATGGCCCGGTAGAAGAAGATACACCGATGAAGGAGACCTACCAAGGCAATGCTGTTTTTGAAATCCAAGTTTCATATGTTCCTTCGCACGGTTCTTCGAGAGAATTCGGGACAATTACACTTGAATTGTTCGAGCAATGGGCACCAATTACGACTGCCAACATGATTGAAAATGTCGAATCAGGCATCTATGATGGGATATTTTTCCATCGCGTGATTGAAAATTTTGTCGCCCAAGCCGGTGACCCAACTTGCAAAAGAATCGGAGTTTATCCTGTCACCAGTCCGCAGTGTGGCAGTGGAGGGACGGGAACTACGATTCCTCTTGAGCACGATGAGAATCTCTCGCATGTTGATGGAGCCATTGGAATGGCCCGAGGACAAGACCAGGATTCCGCTGACTCTCAATGGTATATTGCCGATACAGAAGCACACGGACTTGACCCCGAAAACCGTGACGACGGTGGATACGCAACGTTTGGCATCGTACGAGATGGTATGACGCATATACGAGGTATCGCAAATTCACCGACTTCAGATGACCCGACAGGGACTGAAGACCTTGAGAATCCATTTTCTTCTGCAGGTCGTCCTGTGTATGAAGTGACCATCCTTTCCGTAGCAATGATTGGCGTATCAGACCCCGATGGAACCCTCCGATTCGTCCAACAAGATTCAAATGAGGAAACTGGATTTTTCGCATGGATCAAAGATGCATCAGCTGTTCTTTTCACGGGTTCGTTTTTAATCGGGGCTGGCGTCATTATTGGACTTCTTTTCTTCGCCCGTATCGACCCACCCCTCTCGCTTCAAGAACCCAATACTGGCGTTTCCTTGGATGCTGTATTGTTGGATGAACCGGTCGATGTCAAACCTTGATGAGTGTAGTATCAGCTCGGCATTCAACATCCAAGACGACGTGCCATATGTGGGGTGAAAACCACTTCACACGCTCAAGGTGATGTGCAGATATATCCCATCCATGGCCTATTTGTTGCGCGTATTTTTGCAGAACTTCAATGGTTGATTTTTGCCATTGTTCGATATCGTTTTTGTGGACGTTCATATGAATGTGCAACCAACCTCCACCTGATTTGAGGCAACGTAATGCGTGTTCCCAAACCGGTTGTGACGACGGGAGTATACCCAAATGGCATCGGTCGGCTTGACCGTAGAGCAGAGGCAGAGTTTTTTGATTATCACCTTGGTGAATCGTAATTTTTTGCTCGACTGCGTTTGCCTTACAAGCCCAAGTCAGCCCGTGGATTGAATCAGGATTTATTTCGCAAGCGTGGATGTGCTCAGCCTTGCTTCGTAACGCCATGTGAAGTGAGTAATAACCAACGCCAGCAAAGGCATCAACGACAACCTCGCCCTGCATATCGATCATTCCAATTCGTCGCCGTTCGGTGACATTTCCAGATGAAAACATGACTTTTGTCGCATCGAATCCAAAATGTATCCCATGGTCCAAAAACTCAACCCAACCGTCCTGCCCTAACAGTAACTCTGTCTGTGAACTGCGTTTCTCATTCTTCGCTATTGGGTGTTGACGAGCAAGTCGTTGACCGCCCAATGCGTGGGTAACCTGTTGCCATAAATCGAGTTTTTCAGTGGATGAGATTTGTGCGAAAATCTCCTTCCAATGCTTTGATTCAAATGCGGTCTCGGGAAGAATGACGAGATCGCCGAGTAATTCCCACTTTCTTGGAAGGCTTGAAAGAAGTGATTGTGCATCTACCTTTGGATAAGTGGAAAGCCATGTCTCGATGACCTTCGACAACCGAGCATGTGGATTGAGAGAATCTGCAACTCTCTCAAGTTCAATACTGTCGCTGGAAATGTCGAATCCAAGACGGTCTCGCACCGTGTTTATGTTCTGAGATTCAAAATGGAGAGGCTTGAATGGAATTGCCAGCAGGTCACCAATCTGCTTAGGTTTTAATGAGGTTTCCAGCAATTCATGTTCATCTAAATACATGTAAAGGTCTTGCCCAAACTCCCGCAAGCAAAGAAGCACATTTGCACTGACCAATTGTGTTTTAGAATCGGCCATGGGCTCTGCGAGGAGAGCAACGACTTTGAACATGGCGTGGTAACCTCTGCCTATGTCGGATGGTCGCGGACAGCAGACGGTATTGGGCAATCTCATTTCAATAATGATGATATTACTGATGACTTTGCACCTCTATGCACCCTTCGCATCTGCCGCAAACATGTCCACATGCGATGTACCGACATCCTCTGCTGGCACTTGTGATGAATACGACAGTAATGACGATATGACTCCATTTCAGCAGGATTGGATTGAAGGAACCTATGATTTCACATTACAATCAACTTCTACTATCCGTCTGGAATTGGTCTGGGCATTGCGAGAATTTAATCGGGATGCGCTCGGACTGAATTCAAATCCACTGTTCAGTGCCGCACTGGCCGCAGACGGACTTGACGAAAATGATGGAGCCCCAGCGGATCTAATTCGTGACCAATTTGATCAAGAAATTGCACCAAATGTAACCGTGCGAGATAAATTGATTATTGAAATCAATAAGGCGATTAAGGATTCTGTAGAATCCGGATTTGGAGATGCAACAACCACGACTGGATATTTTGACTCCTATACGAATGCTGGCATTACCATCGCTTGTTCAACCGACCCCTTAACCGATTCTTTTGATGAAGGCGCAGCCGTAAACAATGTGTTTGAACCACCTATTTGTCTCAAAAGTGTCGTATACATTTCAGTTTCTCAGGATTCTTTTAATTTAGTTGCAAATCCAAATCTGGATTTAGAAAGGGCATATCAGGGCCTTCTTGCAATGGGTACTGAAGTGACCACAATGTTCAGTTTGTCTGGCTTGCCGGGGCACAAGTCATCATACTCGTTTAATCCTCCATCCTATGCAACAATCAAGAGTGTTGACTCAAATGGAACACGAGCAGCACGCCCTGGACCACCTGCTTACTTTGCTGGCGAGTGGGAAATCGACAACAGAAACGCTGCAATCGGTGGCGGTAATCTCGTTTTACCAATCGAAGTAGAAATGATGCACAGAAACAGAAGTGACACGAACACTGTCTCGATTCCACCCAATGAAAAAGCGCTCGACTTACAAATCCAACTGGATTTGAGGGACGAGTCTTCAGCAACCCTTGATTTTGTAGTTGCACTCCATTATCTCGACGAAGCAACGATGACTGACTGGGGCATCTCAATGATGAGTGTGGCTGAACGTGCAACGATGAAACAAGTCACATCCGATGGTATTCGACTTGCCTATCATAACGGAATTGTCGATTTGTCAAACATCACAAGTCAATTCCCAGTCGATACAATTGCCGAAGGAATCTCTTCAACTATAGCCGGAATGGAGACGATTCAGATGAACGAAATGACATGGGTTTCTGAGTCGGTTTCTGCCGGCCTCACAGGTCCGGTCGGTGGACTCAATTTCACACACAGAAATACTGCCGGGTGTACTGAAGTCGTTCCACCAACAGAACCTCTCCACTACTGCGTTAAAGGTTCAAGCGCAATGTCGTATGAGAATCCGGTTTATCTTCGAACAACCAGTCAACCCTTTTCCATGCGTTTGTTGGATATCTTGAAAGAAAACAACGAACAAGAAAATGTTGAAGAGTTCCTCAACGTCCTCACCAATGAAGACTTCCGTCGCGTGATGAATTCAGGGATAGAAATCGAAACCGCATTGGACAGCAGTTATCTTTCTGCAATCGTCCCAAGCAATCTGCCTCCCAATGAATTAACGCTTGAAATAATTCTTCCAACGTGGGTCCAAACCAAAGATGGACTCGACCGAATTACACTGCAAGATTCACTTTATGGGGATGACCAAATGAACATCTCGTTTGCAGGGACCGCACCCTATGATTGGCGCAATGTCATCAAAAATGAAGAGAATGAAGTGGCTTGTTTTTCAAACCAATCAACCTGCGTCACAACCGCTATGAGGATGGATGCGATGTCATTCCGTTTCAATGAGTGGGACCGTTCAGTCGCTTTCGAGTTTGGAATCGATGCCGGCGTTTCAATGCACAGAATAGGTATACCTCAAGATAGGATTCCAACATACGGTGAACACAGTATTTCAATGGCAGCAATTCCTTCGGATTTACTTCGGTTGGGTATCGACCTTTCAAGTCGTCTTGATTCACCGTTTTCCAAAACAATGGATCTTGATTTCCTCTGCTCTGTGAACTCGGATGAAGCATTTGATCTGGCAATATGTAACGAAAATATCACTTTTACACTAACCAGTCAAGGACTTGTTGACTTCGTAGCCCGAATGGGCGTGGTTTTAACCAGTTATGTTCACCAATCAATTGAATATCTCACTTCCCTCAATAACTCGAGATTCACTACTGTTGACCTAAGTGCCTTTGTCGTCGAATTTGAACTGGCGAATGTAGGGGCACCTGACCTTGTTGTTTCTGATAACGAAGGGATTTCACTTTCGATGAAGATTCCCAAGGTGAAATTCAAATTAGCAGTTGGCGGAGATCTCGGAGAAATGTTCTCTGGTAATTTCGATTCAACTGAATTGTCACTTACAACCAATGCTATGCGCCAAACAATGCTTTGGCCAATGACTGCGATGATGCAGGCATTCTCAGATGTATTGGTCAACGGAGTCATTTCACTCTCGGGAATCACTTCACCTACCGATGATGCGTCTGTGGCCCCATATACGATTCCAATTTCAACGACCAGCTTCCTTAACGAGGAGTTTCAAATTGCATTCAATGGCCCGCTGACAATCCACATGCCAAAGGGAATTCGACTGTTGGATTTGGAGTCATCAGCAGGTTATATCGATGAAAAGAAAGTTGACGGTCGACAAGAAATAACATACAATATGCCGTATGGAAATGTCGAGGATACCATCACGTTCCGTGTTCAGGTGACATGGTATTTCTTCTTCTTATTCCTATGGAAGTATATGGCTATCTTTGCTATCCTCCTTCTCCTCGGTGTACGAAGATTCAGGAAAAAGAGAGCACGAAAGAAGGCAAGAAGGAATTATTCGAGGGCACGTTCTGCTGATAAGGTCAGTATCAACCAGAATGAGTTTGCTGACTTAGCAGGATTCCACAGCAAAGGAATACACGGTGACATGGAGTCGTTGAAGGACTATTCTGGAGGGGCAATTCCCGATGCACCTCCGGGGCAAGCCGGTTATGGAATAAGTGCAGTCCGGCAAAGAGAAATTGACGATGATATGTTCAACTAATCACTGTTGCATTGCTTCATGGATTCGCTGAGCTAAGGAGGGACCTATCCCCGGTACGGTTTTCAAGTCTTGAAGTGAAGCATGAGCCACGCCTTGCCGACCACCAAAATGTCTCAGGAGATTTTGCATTTTTTTGGCACCCAACCCTTCAACTTCTTCCAGCGGGTCTTGAAGACGGCTTCGACTTCGCCTTTTTCGATGGAAGGTGTTGACAAAGCGGTGAGCTTCATCTCGGGCATGTACCAAGACTCTCCCTTTTCGATCTAAGATGGTTGCAGGTTGGCCATTTCTGAACAATGTCTCTTCTCTTTTCGCTAATGCCGCCAATTCAAATTGTCCGAGGACTCCATGCTCCTCCAACAATTTAGAAATCGTGGAAAGATGAGTTTCCCCACCATCCAAGAGAAGCATGTCTGGCCACTCATCTTGACGTTTAATCCAACGTTCAACGACTTCACGCATCATCCGCAAATCGTCCATAGCCTCACTCTTCACAGTATATTTTCGATATTCTTTTTTGTAAGGGCGGCCATTACGAAAAGTAACACTCGCTCCAACTCGTTCATCGCCTAAGAGTTGTGCCATGTCAAAACAGACAATATGGTCGAGTTGTGTCATACCCAGCAACGAAGCACATTCATCTGCTGCTCTTTGCTCAAGCGAACCGCTTGTCTTGTTGATGAGACGTTCGAGTTGAATCTCTGCATTTTGCCGAGCCAATGTTTGCAGGGTCACCAATGGCCCTCGTAAAGGCGTTCGAATTTCAACCGCTCTGCCCTTCCTTGCACCCAACCATTGCTCAATACCGTCTGACATCGGAGTTGGTGTCAACAGTAATCTCGGAGGTATTCGGTTTAGATAGTGTTCTGAAACAAATGCAGAAACCGTCTCACTGCTCTCTCCACGATGATGCATTGGCCACACCTCTTGACCCTTGACAATTCCATCGTTTGCATGAATGATGACAATCGCTGCCAAATCTCCCCGATGAGCAATACCAATCGCATCGCAATCGCGGTAAACTTTGCTGGAGACGACATGTTGCCCGGTTGTTGAACGCACAGCACGAATGAGGTCACGATTACGCGCAGCACGCTCAAAGTTCAGCGCCTCACTTGCTTCATCCATTTCTGAAATTAATCGTTCAATCAATTCATTTGCTCGCCCATCCAATACGTTCATTGCAATTTTAACGCGTTCTGGATATCCTTCAGGATCGACACAAGGCCCTCTGCAAAGACCGATGTGCATGGATAAACAACCGTCTTCGCCCCGACAGTCTTTGTCTCGTATCCCAAACTGTCTGCGCAACAACTGCATCACTTGTTTTGCCGCACTCACATTTGGAAAAGGCCCCCACCGATGACTGCCCTCTGGGGGATGGCGAGAATACATGATGCGGGGATATTCTTCATTCGTGAGCACCAGAAAAGGATAGGATTTGTCGTCTTTGAGCATCGAATTATAACGTGGCTTGTGTTGACGGATGAGTTCTCTCTCGAGCATTAGCGCTTCTTCAGGTGAAGGTGTAATCATACATTCTACACTCTCAGATTTATGAACCAATTCAGGAATCATTTGTCGGTCTGGGTTTGCAGCAAAATAGGAACGAATTCGTTCATTGAGGCGTGTTGCTTTGCCAACGTAGAGTACTTTTCCCTTCTCGGATTTGAATAAATACACTCCGGGCTTCTTTGGAAAATCCAGCGAAGCGAGGGTCACAGGCATGATATTGCCTTCATGCACACCCACATAAGGCAACCCATTGAACGATGTTCGACAATTTCGTACATATATTCATAATCCTCTCACCGAAGGCAAATACATGTCAAAACGTGTTTTTGTAAAGTTTGTATCGGAGCCAAAAAATGATTCTATGAAAACGATTGTTGGTTTGGCGTGTGCCGCTCAAGCAGTCAATGACGGCCATGACGTCAGCGTCTTTTTTGCAGCTGCAGGAACACGAGTTCTTGAATCAGCCTACATTGACGAATTGGACAAAGAACTTGGAGCTGAAGTTCCAATGGTTCGAAATTTCATGGAACTACTGATTTCCAGTGCGACCTTGTATTGCTCATTTGCATCTGTAAAGGCAGTATTAGGCCACAGCGAGGGAGACGGTGCGCTTATCGTACCCGATGATGGAATCACATGGAGCGGCCCGCCAGGAGTTATTGCATTGGCAACCGCTGCAGAAGTTCAACTCACATATTAAGCCCATATCAACTGCCAATAGAGGATTACTATGGTGAAGGAATATTCGAGCCGATTGCCGGTTAGTTTCTCTAAAGAATTGGAATTTGACACCGGTGAAGTGTGGAGCATTATCTCTTCACCTGGCCATCTTAATCTCTTTCACCCGTTCTGTAAATCCAATGAGGCAATACAATGGAACGGTGAACATTCTGACCAGCTGATTTATCTGAATGAGAGAAACTACATTCGAAAATTTCAGACATGGGATGAGGGTAAAGGTTTCACTCTCCTCATCGGAGATGAAGGTGGTCCTCAATCGTATGTCGTATGGGAACTTGAAAAGAAGCAAGACCAATCGAAATTAACCATTACTGTCTACCCCTATATTTTGGCGAAACTTCCGAATTTCATGGCCTACATGCCTCATGTAATGTGGGTGAAACCGCGTCTTCAGAAGTATCTCTATTCTGTATTAACAGGGCTTGAATACCATCTTCAAACTGGAAAAACAGTTCCTCGAAATCATTTTGGAAAGCATCCTTGGTTCTCCTAAACCAAGTCGGTGCGTTAATGCTGTATGGCATACACGAAAATACATGGACGACGTTTTTCCCTCAATTCAAGGGAAGAATCTCAACAAACGAAGCCTCACTGTTCCTGATGATTTCTCAGAGAAGAATATCTTCATTATCGTCGCTTTTCTTCAATGGCAACAAAGAGCAGTGGATGAGGTCATTGAACAGTTAGAAGCAAGTGATATCCACCTCACTCATCACATCATTGAGGTTCCAGTTATTCAACAAACAACGTGGCTGCGACAAGTGCGCCTTGATACACTCATGCGACTGGGAATCAGAGACCGTGAAGTTCGTCAAAGAACCATTACCGTCTATCTAGACAAAAAGGAGTTCCAAACAAGCCTTGACATTCCCGGCGATGATTCAATTCATTGGTTTGTTGTCGATCATGCTACAAATAAAATTCTCATGCGGGGTGCTGGAAATATTTCTTCTCAACAAATAGATGCCATAACACGAAA
This sequence comes from uncultured euryarchaeote, assembly GCA_937897365.1. Lineage (GTDB taxonomy): Archaea > Thermoplasmatota > Poseidoniia > Poseidoniales > Poseidoniaceae > MGIIa-L1. The sequence continues at coordinate 1,734 of CALCOP010000079.1, read as the reverse complement.
ATGAGTGGTTAATTTCTTCGTTTTCTGCTTCCATGTATCTCATAGACAAGGCTCGAACGTCTTTTCACCTCAGGCTTCCCTTTGGCCGAATAGGACTTACTCACGCCTTCTTTACGAGAGACCTTCTCATCGACAATTGGGGCAGGGTAATCCTTACCAATTTCACACTTGTACATCTCTTGCTGTTCTTGAGTCATTAACCATGGTTCATGAATAAACTCAGCAGGAACTGAAGCTAATTCTCCAACCCATTCTCTAATGAAATCCCCTTCAGGGTCTTGGTCTTCAGATTGCTTACGAACTGAATATGCGCGCACAGAATTGATTCCAGTCACTCCGGATTGCATGTGCACCTGCGACCAATGTATACCGGGCTCATAATCAAGGAAAAGGCGTGCAAGGTGTAAACCAGTATCTTGCCAAGGCAGCCATAGCGTGTAGGAGGCAACCGACTGAAGCATCGCTCTCATTCTGAAATTAATCCAGCCAGTGGCGATAAGAGAGCGCATACATGCGTCAAAAAATGGCCAGCCAGTTCGCCCGTTTGCCCAGGCTTGGTATCGCTGTTCATCATGCACTCGTTCAAGATGCTCATCAAGTTCGGGGTTGATGGCAATCTCATCCATGGTTGTTTCAAACTCCAACCTCTGGATAAAATGACAATGCCACGCTAACCTGCTTTGGAATGAACTTAGACTGGACGTCCAACCTCGGTTTTCTGCTGAACGGGGGTTGATTCTCACCTTCTTTTGCTTCCTACGACTGTGGTGTAAGATTTGGCGAATGGTGATGCAACCTGTGCTGATGTAAGGGGATAAGCGTGAACAGGCTTCCCTTCCAGTAATGGGGCTCGACATGCCGGAACGATATTTTCTGCCCCTCTCATCCAAGAAGGAAAACAGAACAGATATGGCCGCTTTTTCTCCTGCAATTGGTCGATATTCAAGCTCTCTGGGTGTCATTCCGAGTTCCTTTGCCTCCGGAATCGAATCGGATTTCAAATTCTCAGGTGATTGAATGGCCACTGGTGTACTGATCAATTCACCGTCCACTCGAGCATCCCTTTGACTCTTCCAATGGTCCCGAGATTGCAGGCCCCTGATGACTCCATTTGTTGCGTATTCAGTGAATGTGACTTCATTTTCTTTGCACCATTTGGTCACTGATTTATCACGTTCCCACGACCATGTAAGTCCAGTTTCTTCATGACTGAAGAGGGATGCAATCTCATATTCTTGATGAATTTGAGATAACTTATCGACAACATTTCCAAAGTTGAATAACAATTTTGCTCCAAGTGTTTCAAGCGATTCACTCAACGCTCTGGCACAATCCAATTCCCATTCAATATGTATTTCGGACACATCACTTCGCTCCAATCTCTCTGGCTCAATGTTGAACAAACAAATTACGGGATGGGGACTTTTACTCGCTTCAGAAAGTGCTTGGTTATCCGAGACCCTGAGGTCTCGTTTGAACCAGACCACTGAGACAGGCATGAGAGTAAATCAATTCTACATTCTATTAAGCCATGTTTCAAATCAACTTCGTTTGCAAGGAGATAGTTTTCGGCTTCACCGCTGAATTGAGGCTCCATAGAAGGCCTACTGCTTGCCATACAGATTGCTCAAGATATGACTTCAAATCCTTTTTATCAGTTGATATTTCTTGAGGTTGAAAAACCACCAATCCTTCATCGGATGCTTCATGGACAACCTTGATGTCTTTTCGCAG
>CALCOP010000078.1 GCA_937897365.1 uncultured euryarchaeote | reverse complement strand
CCGGACTTGCACCTTACATCAATCTCACAACCGTTGGTGTTCCTCACACAGGTGGGCGACACGCAAATGCATGGTTTGGAAAAGCCAAGTTATCGGTTGTCGAACGCTACATCAACAAACTTATGCGCACTGGACCATATACTGGGAAAAAGCAAGGCGCAATGAAGGCATTTGAATCTGCATTGGATACTATTGCAGAAAAAACAGGAGAAAATCCGTTGCAAGTATTCGTCAATGCCATCTGCAACGCAGCCCCTATGGAAGAAATCACACGAATTAAATTCGGAGCAGTATCGCAACCAAAAGCTGTTGATTCATCACCATCTCGCCGTCTTGATGTCGCACTTCGAAATCTCGCAAAGGGTGCCCAACAAGGCACACACAAATCGAAGCGAACTCTAACCAGTTGCGTCATCAACGAAATTTCAAAGGCAGCTGTAGATGATGCCACATCTTTTGCAGTTGCAAAGAAGGAAGAATTGGAACGTATCGCAGCATCTGCACGTTGAGATTTTTTCAAACACTCTTTCGTGACTTTCAAGGGTTTGAAAGTAGCATTTTTCGCTCACTGTAGCCATGAACCGTATGTTCGTTGCGAGTTACTTAAGAACCCCTTTCCGGTGGCAGTAATCGACGAGAAGTCACGGGTGATTCCATGGGTCGAAAGGAAGATAATATTAACAAAGCAACTGAAGTCATGCACATTTTACCACAAATTCGTAATTTATGTATTGCTGCACACATTGACCACGGAAAGACCACACTTTCGGACAATCTCATTGCCGGTGCTGGTATGATGTCTAGCGATCTTGCTGGAGCTGCACGTGTTTTGGATTTCGATGAACAGGAATCTGCTCGTGGAATTACGATTAACGCAGCATCCGCTTCAATGGTTCACGCAGTTGACAACACAGATTATCTGATCAATCTTATCGATACTCCTGGTCACGTCGACTTTGGTGGAGACGTTACTCGTGCTATGAGAGCAGTTGACGGATGTTTCATTCTTGCTTGTGCTGTTGAAGGTCCAATGCCACAGACTGAAACCGTTGTTCGTCAAGCCCTTAAGGAAAAAGTCAAGCCCGTTCTTTTCATCAACAAAGTCGACCGTTTGATCAACGAACTTCAAGTCACTCCTGAAGACATGATGGCCCGCTTTACTGAAACAATTAAGAAAGTGAACCGACTAATTGGCCAGTTTGCACCTGAAGAATTCAAGAAGAGTTGGCAAGTCAGTGTTATGGACGGAACTGTTGCTTTCGGTAGTGCATATCACAACTGGGGAATTACCATCCCTTACATGCAGAAGTCTGGAGTCTCCATGACTGACATCTTCGAATATTGTAACAATGAAGATCAGAAGACGCTCGCTACCAAGGCACCAGTCCATGAAGTTCTTCTCGACATGGCAGTTACCAAACTTCCCGGGCCAGTCGAAGCTCAACCTTACCGTATTCCGAATATCTGGACGGGTGACCTTGAATCTGAAATCGGACAAGCTATGGTTAACTGTGACCCTGAAGCAGAATTGGCAATGATGATTACAAAAATTTGGATGGACCCCCACGCCGGTGAAGTCGCTGTAGGTCGAATCTATTCTGGTGCGATCTCACAAGGTGAATCGGTTTTTGCAATTGGTGCTGCAAAAGCAGAACGTGTTCAGCAAGTTAGTATGATGGTCGGTGGTGACCGCATAACTGTTCCAAAGGTGGTAGCCGGAAACATCGCTGCTCTTACAGGTATTCGTTCCGCTGCTGCGGGTGTTACACTTTCTCGTGACAAAGATTTCACTCCTTTCGAAGCAATACGACACTATTCTGACCCTGTTGTCACCGTTGCTGTTGAGCCAAAGAGTATGAAAGACCTTCCAAAGTTTATTGATGCTCTACGCTCGCT
>CALCOP010000077.1 GCA_937897365.1 uncultured euryarchaeote | reverse complement strand
AGCCCCTCAATTTGAGGCTATGCCTTCAGGTATCGGTAGTGCAGCCGATGGTGGCTGCAGTTGTCACGGTGGTGTAGCAGCAGATACACAAGTCATTGTTACCGGCTTACCTGATTCGTTTAATGCCAGTGAAACCTATCCTTTCACAGTCACTGTCCAAAACGATGTGATGGAACTTTACAACGGCGGTGTCGCTGAAGCAGATGGAACAGGTTGGAATGGCCATAAAGGTGGTTTCAGAATACTTTCAACCGGTGGGATGGTTACAACAGTCGACCCAACGTTGAGTCACGAAATGGACGGAGGCCTTACCCACACTACTGAAGGAAATACCGTTCGAACATGGGACTTTGAATGGGTTGCACCAGCTGATGACTCAAAGATTGTCGAATTCAAAATTTACGGAAATGCTGTGAACGGAGGGGCTGGCTCAGGTGGAGATTATTGGAACCAAGTTGAACTTTCTATTCCTGGGTTGAATGCAGGTGATTTGGGACCAACTGCTCGTGCCTTAGTTGTGCTTCTTACGGCGGTAGGTCTCGCTCTTGGAATGGTCCTTCTCGGCGTCATGTGGGTCTTTTACACTCGCTCGCCTGAAACATTTACTATCGCCAACTTTTGGTCCTACCTCAAACCTTGGCTCACGACAACAGACCACAAGCAAGTCGGTATTCTTTATTTCTTGTATGGTTTTATTTTCTTCCTCGTCGGTGGGTTCCTTGCATTGCTGTTCCGGATACAGCTGGCATTACCTGAGAATTCGTTCTTGACTGAAACAGAGTATAACTCGTTCTTCACTCTCCACGGAACCACCATGATTTTCCTTGCTGCAATGCCAATGATTGCTGGTTTCATGAACTACGTCTTGCCGTTGCAGATTGGAGCGAAAGATTTGGCATTCCCTCGAATCAATGCAATGGGACTTTGGCTCCTCGTTTTCTCAAGTCCATTGATTTACACGGGTATTTGGTCTGGCGAAGGTGCGGATATTACTTGGGTTATGTATCCTCCATATTCTTCCTTAACCGAAGGTAGCCTTGGTGCTGAAATGGCCCAATATGGTTCAAACCCTGGTACAACCGCTTTCCTTTCTGGAATGATGATGCTGGGTGCTTCTTCGACGCTCGGTGGTGTCAATTTCATTACCACGGTTTTCACCATGCGTGCTCCGGGTGTCGGTTGGATGAAGATGCCTCTGTTTTCATGGTCCGTTTTCGTTAGCGTGTTTATGCTTTACATGTCACTACCTGCATTCATCATCGGAGTTGCATTCCTCATGTTCGACCACACGATCGGTACAGTTTTCTTTACCTCAGGAGGCGACAGTTTGTTGTTCCAGCACTTGTTCTGGTTCTTCGGACATCCGGAAGTATATGTGGTCATTGTACCTGCATTCGGAATCGTTTCTGAAGTGCTTGCTACAAGTGCTCGTCGCTCGATCTTTGGTTACAAATCAATGGTCTTTGCTATGGCGGGTATCGGAGTTGTCGGTTTCGTCGTTTGGGGCCACCACATGCTAACATCGGGTATGGATCCATTTTGGCGTGCCGCATTCATGATCACTACTATGGCGGTGGCGATCCCTACGGGTGCGAAAATTTTCAATTGGCTCGCAACGCTTTGGGGTGGTAGCCTCGTCATGCGAACACATACGCTTTGGTCACTCGGCTTCCTCATTACCTTCACGCTTGGAGGTATTTCGGGAATGTTCTTCCCAGTGGCGGGCATGGACATGCACTTCCACGATTCATACTTCGTTGTTGCACACTTCCACTACGTATTCATCGGCGGAACTGTCTTTGCTCTGTTCTCCGGACTCTACTATTGGTATCCTAAAGCGACTGGAAAGAAACTTGATGAAACACTCGGTATGTGGCATTTCCTTATTGGATTCTCGGCTTACAACGCAACTTTCTGGCCAATGCACGCGCTTGGAATTATGGGTATGCCTCGAAGAACACATAGCTATACTGTAGAAAGTGGCTTTGCGGAATACAATGCTGTTGTCAGTATCTTCTCGTTTATCTTTGGACTAAGCCAGCTTATTTTGGTGTGGAATATTATCAAATCAAACCGACACGGTGAACCGGCAGGTAAAGATCCGTGGGGTGGCTGGTCTTTGGAATGGGCGACAACCTCTCCTCCTCCGACACCATCATTCCATGACATCCCAACTCAAGGCGACATGAACATCCTCTATGGGCACCATGAACATTCGAAACCATCCATGAGTGAAACACTGTGGAATGCTACACCTAAGGAGGCGGAAGAATGAGTGGTGGACACGGAGCGCACGTTGACAACGCAATATGGATGCGCGCAGTAGTTATGGGAGGTATTTTGCTTACCATCGGCGTACTCGTGTTCGCCTCATTAGGCGTCTTCATGGCGAATGAAAAACACCATGCTTGGGAAGATCTTGAGTATGAATATCATGAATTGGAAGTTCAATTTGCCTCGGATTCTTCAGAGGAAGGAGCAAATATTTCAGAACACGAAAAAGATGAACTCTACCACCTTCATCATGAAGAAATTGCAGCTCATCTCTCGTATTTGACATATAGAGTTGCAGGTGTTACCACTCTTTTGATGTCAATTGCCTATGCAGCATTTATTGGGCTTGGTGGATTTTTGAACGCCAGTAAACCGAGTGCGGAACACGATGATGGGCATGGAGATGGACACGACGAGCATCACGGTTCGTCATCACCGATTATCTTCTCTTTCGGTATCATGCTGTTCTTGGCGGGATTCCCTGATTTTGCTCTTGCCTGTAAAGCGTTGCTAAACGCTGATGTTACAGCAGATTTGGGCATGCTGAGCCTTAGCATGATTGGTTTGTTGACCGTTGTTATTGCAATTGCAAACTGGTGGTTTGAAGATCTACCTTTCATCGGTCATGGTGAACAGATTGCGACTTCTTATCCGTTTGAAGGAGAACATATCCGTAAAGCAGGATTGTGGGTTTTCATCATGTCTGAAATTATGGTTTTCGCCACCTTCTTTTCCTCATACCTGCGTATGCGAACAGAATGGTGTACAAAGTGGGCATTTGACAACGGCTTACAAAACGGAACACCTATCGAAGGCTGTGTAAGTCAAAGTCAAATTGACATGTTTAATGCTGGTATTGATTACGAACTCATTCCTAAGGACTTAGCCATGACTGCATCCGACTATCTACGTCCTGGTGGTGCTGCAGGTACGGGAGACTTCTGGACGATGCTGCCTGGAGCAGTGAACACCTTCGCTTTGATTGTCTCTTCCTATACCATCGTATTGGCACTCAAGACTGCGAAGAACGCAAAGTGGGAACGCTCTTCGGGAATCATGGGCAAACTCATGCCAACTCGAAAGGCAGAGGTTCGTAACTATCTCATTGCAACCCTCGCCCTCGGTTCGCTGTTCATCGTTCTCAAACTCGTTGAGTGGAGCCATCTGGTCGCAGAAGGATTCGATATCGGAACCACTCAAGGTTCCATCTTTTACATCGCTACTGGAGCACACGGACTGCACGTTTTCGTTGGCCTACTTGTCATGCTGTATCTCGTCTTTAAGTCCGATACCGTTGGCTTTGACGAGGAAAATGCACAGGGTATCGAATACTTTGGACTTTATTGGCACTTTGTTGACTTAGCTTGGGTTGTAATTTTCCCAGCATTCTATCTGTATTGAGGTGATAACATGGGCGAACACAAACTAATCATGGGCAAGGACATCTATTTTTGGAACTTCATCGTTTTGATGTTCTTTACTTTGTTTGAAGTTGGTGCGGTTTTCTTTGAAGAATATCCAGGAACCGATATCCCAGTTTCAAAATCCGTGGTTTGGGCGATCCTTATCGGCGTTGGAATCATCAAGGGTTACGGAATTGCGGCGTACTTTATGCACTTGAAAGACGACCCGCGTATCTATACTCGAACAGCACTTTTCCCTGTTCTTTTTGTTATCCTCATGTTGTGGGGTATTGGTCTATCAAACCCCGCAGGTGTTACTGAACTTCCAAGCTGGTGCACACCGAATTGGGATTATGCTGAAACCCGTTAACCGTTGAATCGCGTCGGCAAAGCATTGATGTAGGCTCGGCATTGAGGTTTTTGCATGGACAGAAAGCCGGTTATAGCCATAGTGATGGCTTTGTTCCTTTTGCTCGCATCGATTCCATCGGTTTCGGGATACACGGGCCATCAACTCTCTCGCACAGAGGTTCTTGATTTCACACTCACCGACCAGAACAATGAAAACTTCACCTTTTCTCAAAGTCTCTCTGATGTTCATGTTGTAGCTTTCATCTTCACCGAATGCATCGATGTATGCCCCGTTATTACTCAATCGCTTAAGTTGGTTCAGGAGGGCCTCTCAGATTCTGATGCGCAAGAAGTCGAGTTCCTTTCAATCTCTGTTGACCCTCGGCGTGATACCCCAGAACGCCTATCGACATTCACTCAACTTCACGGGGTTGATTGGCCACACCTCACCGGTGAAGCAGAAGTTCTTTCTGATGTGTACAATTCCTTCGGCATCATCGTTCAGGAAGACGTCATAGAAGCGCATATTGCGAACTCAGACCCGACAGTTACCTATGTTGATACGAATGGAAATGCAACTGAATTGATGTTTGAACCAACCGGTTGGACCACTACAGAAACGATAGCAGAAGAGGCGAACTGGAGTATCAATTCCTCATACGAACTCAACAGTCATGTCATTACTGGAATCAACGGAATTGAATCTCCTTCTGACTCGTCATGGTACTGGTCTTTGAATACATACAATGAATCTTCATCGGCTTGGGAAGAATCACTTGTCGGTATCGATGAAGTCGATGCTCTGGAAAATCCAAATATTGTTTGGGCTGCATCGAATGCGAATTTGTCAACACTTCCAATGCCTTCATTGAATGATTCCAACCCTTCTGTTGACATTCTCTATCCGGATAATTCATCCGAATCTCACACACTTCAATCTGAATTTTCGGCTTACCACTTGACCAAAGGAGCATTTGCAGGTGCTGATATGAATGCATCCTTTTCTACCGACCCCACATATGGGCATTTCTTAGACGCACTTGATGACGTTCACAATCCAAGCAACTGGTCCTGGCATTGGTCGCTTTACAGTTGGAATATGTCTGGTGATGGTTGGGAATACTCTACGGTAGGCGTCGATGACCTTGTTGATCCCGGCTATATCGCTTGGGCTCCAAATACAACGGATGTCTCAAAAATTCCTATGCCAGAATCATTACAGCCAAACAACGATCCAGATACTGAAGCGTGCAATGGATACGGATGGGAAATGGGTTCGGGGGCTGGAAAGCACTGCATGTGCGATGAGGGCTATGAGTGGGCTGAAGGCGATCGCCTCTCCTGTGTAAGCACTGGTGAAGTTGAGGTTGAATTTTCGATTGGTCATTCAACAATCACCTACATCATGGACGGTATGACGCCCAAAATTGCTTGGACTGGGGACTCTTGGGACGCCGACGATTTTCGTGCAGACGTTGAACAATTACTCTCTTCACAATCATCGTCAAGTGATTCTAATACAATTCCAGGTATGACATTCGTCGTTGCTGTAACTGGATTGACATTTGCTGCTCTGGTCGTTCATATTCATTCAGATGATGAAGAGGAAGAAGCGTAAGCCTCATATTGAATTGGCATCCGCCTGTAGTTACGAAAACGGGGTTTACTATCCCAAACTGTTGCAGAGGTCGCATAGCCCGGTATTGCGGTGGACTTGAAATCCACTGTCCCTAGGACTCGGGGGTTCGAATCCCTCTCTCTGCGCCTTCTTCTTTTGCAGTATATTCCTACAGAATAGATGGAAGAGTTCTCAAACTAAA
>CALCOP010000076.1 GCA_937897365.1 uncultured euryarchaeote | reverse complement strand
ACCTTAGGCATTCAGGCCAGTTAGAAGGATATGATTTGGTCGTGGTTTGTGTTGATAGGCCAGAACCTCGAAGATTGGTTCATGCGCTTGATGTGCCTTGGATTGATTTGCGATGTTCAGGCGATGGTTGGATGATTTTGTCTTCAGATTCCGATAGTGCATTAGTGGAACAAATGACACCTGATCACCAGCCCATGAGTTGCCAAGTTGAAGGGGCTTTGGATGCAGGCAATCTTGAGTTCGGTTTTTCCGTTGCTGGAACTTTTGGTGCGCAATGGCTCGTTCAGAATCTCCGTGGCAGGAGTGGCCCTGTTCAATCCATGGGCAGTTTGACCTACGGAGGCTTTGAATTTCCGAAACAACAGAAGAAGACTGCGGAGGTGAAGGCATGATTTTCATCCCAAATCTCGAACAACTCGACATCACTCAAGAAGTCTGGGATCATGTCACTGAAATGGCAAAACAACGTCAAATTGATGATGAAATTCTGCTCGATGTCCAACACCGTGCCTCTCAGCACCGACGTTGGGATGTCGTGTATGCAATATCCTACCTTGCAGGTCTTGAGACATCGGTACTTATCGATGCAAAAGACGTCATATCGATTGATTGGGGCACATCTGGACAGGTTCAACTCTCACCCCCTGTTGGATGCATTGCTCCATTCAAACTCTGGGTTCACACACATCCAGGATTTTCAGCCTATTGGTCTGGAACCGACACACACAGTTTGTCAATCGGGTTAGGAATCGTTCAAAAGGCGATGGTACTCGGTTCTCCGGGAGTCAAATGCACACAAAATGCAACCATGCTTCCTGTATTATCCAGCACTCTCCGAATTTCTGAAAACGGACCACTCAGCGAATGGTCTGATGAAGAAGTCATCGGCTGGGAAGATTGGTATGCCAACCATTTCAACGCTGAGGAGGCGGTACAATGAGCGGTGTTCGAAAACCCAAAGATGAGGCGGAAAAACTTCGTGCACGTATTGCAATTGCACAAGGGAAAGGACGAACACTGACCAAATTCATTGAAGAAATCCTCAAAGAAAAACCGGAAGATGAGTTTGTTGAGGCAGTGCGTAATCGAATTGGACTTGCTCATGAGCAAGAAGAAACAATTGACGTCGTCGCTCTCATCAAAGAAATGTCCGATATTCAAAACCAATGGGCGTAATTACGCATTGGTATATGTTGGCCTTCGACCTTCAATAAGTGCGGATAAACCTTCAAGTGAGTCAGCTGTTGAAAATATCTCGGTGAGGCCGTCAAGTTCCAACTGTAGTCCTTGGGCAAGGTCTGTTTTCAAACTTTCATCGATGAGATTACTGGCCATCAGCAATCCATGAGGAGCGGCTCTCGACAACGATTTGAGTTGACGACTGATGTTCTTGTCTTCAGCATCAAAACCTGATGGGCAGATACCTGCCATCAAATCTGACATGTTTTCATCAGCATAGAAAGTGCGAGCGAAGGTAGCAACGACGCTGTCTGGACGAGCAGGTTGACCGGGATATTTGTTGTCAGGTTTTCCACTCTTAGCGAGTTCGGAAACGCAAGCATTGACACCTGAAACATCAACCAAATGAGTAAGCAAGCCAAGATCTGCAGCAGTGGAAGCATCCATGAAATTACCAGCCAAAACGGCCCATCGTGCAGCTGGAACACCGCATATGCGAGCAGGTCGTTGAGAGCCACCGAGTCCCGGATAGATTCCAATAGAGGTTTCAGGGAAGCGGAATTGAGTTCGTCGCGTTCCAATGCGATAATCACAGGCTAACGCCAGTTCAAGTCCACCACCAAGTGCAAGTCCAGTTGTCAAAGCAACAGTGGTTTTGCTTGAGGATTCGAGTTTGTCCAAGACAACATGCCCGTTAGTTGTAAAATCAACGATATCAGGAATTGCATCTGCACGGATTTTATCGACAAAGAATTTGACATCAGCACCTGCAACAAAGGCCTTTCCTGCACCGTCCAAAACAATCGTGTGAACCGAATCATTTGCATTGACTTCATCCAATGCAGCGCCAAGTTGAGAAATGACTGTTTCGTTGAGAGCATTCATCGCTTCTGGACGGTTAATGGTGACAGTGGCGATTCCATCTTCAACAGAGGTATCGACAGTTGAGAAAGACCATGGTTCATTACCTTGTTGAACGAAGAATTCAGGAACATTCCACGCACGAGCAGGGTCACTTTCTGCAGCCAGATTTGCATACGATTGAGCCATTTTACAGGAGGCATCAACACCGACTTTATTCATCAATTCAAATGGCCCACGAGCCCAACGAAGTCCAACTTTCGCTCCACGATCGACATCTTCCATCGAACAAACGCCCTCGTCGACAATTTGAGCAGCTACACCGAAGACAACACCATACAAGCGTTCTGAAATAGCAGCATACTGTTCTTCAGAATAGGTTTCATCACCTTCGAGACTCCACTGGTCATTCGCATCGATTAAGTCGCGAAGGTTTTGCGCACCGTTGTAACGTGGAGTCTCCAATTGTTCTGCCAAATAGTCAGTTGAATGAAGAGCGATAGGCGGACCGGTAAGATTCATCAAACCAAATGGCCCCAATCCAATACGGAATGCTTTGCATGCTGCAGCATCGATTTGAGCGGCAGTAGCCACACCTTCCTCCAAAAGAAGGCATGCTTCATTCAACCAAGGTACGAAGAATCTATTGACAACAAATCCAGGCCGGTCAGCACAAACAATGACGACTTTTCCAAGCATTTTGCAGTACTGAACCACTTTTTCAATTGTTTCTGAGCTCGAAGATTCAGCAGGAATCACTTCAACAAGTCGATTTTTAGCAGGATGGTAAAAGAAATGCAAACCGACAAATCTGTCTGCTCGACCAGTTGCTTCAGCCAATGCATTAACGGACAAAGAAGAGGTGTTTGATGCGAGAATCGTATTTGGGCCACATGCTTTGTCAAGCGTGTTGAAAACTGCGGTTTTGATGTCGAAATCTTCAAACACGGCTTCGATGACTAAATCGGTATCTTCTGCCGTGTTTTCAACGCCAACGACGCCGGTGATCCGCCCTTGAATTGCCTCGACTTGAGCCGGTGAGAAGATACGTCGCTCGACCGCTTCAGAAAGAAAATTCGAGATGATGCCCTGTCCTCTGTCAACCCATTGTTGTTCGCGGTCGACCATTTGAACATCAAATTCTTCCTGAGCTGTCTTTTGAGCTATACCAGAGCCCATGTTACCTGCACCGACAATGGCTACGCGCTGAATAGGTTGCATAAACCGTCCAACAAAACCCGATTCAAGAACACTGCGGAGAGAAGTTCTCACTCACCGGTAAGCATGAAATGACATTCGGCCTTGATTGATGGTCTGTCGAAAAGGACCGCGTCCAGTGAACATTCCCTTAATCGAGGAGAATAATCGAACGGGCAGTGAATAACGAATCCACGGATTCTTCGGATAGACCACTTCAACTCTCGAGAATCCCAAATCTTTGAGCATACCTTTCATGGCACCAACATTTGGCGCCCAGTAATTGGTATCATCATTGTTGAAAGAATCTCCTGGATAGTAAACCATTGAAGGTTTCCACCGGTGCAAGTCATCAACTGCAGTCTCGATGATGAGCAATTCTTTGCAGACATTCGCAGCCACACGAAGACCTGCCATCGGGTCTTGAAGATGATACAAGACTCCTAAGAACATCACAACATCAAATTCACCAACATTGTCTGGAGAGATATCCATGGCATCAATATCCAGCGATTCAACCTTTGAATTCAATGCCTTATGAGCGAAATTAAAACCGTCTTTTGTCCCCCACCCTGGGCCACTCCAACAGAAATGGTCTGTTGCAAGAACACGCTTAGCGCCAGCCTTTTCGGCTTGGAAAGAGAAAAATCCATCCCAAGAGCCGATGTCGAGAACAGTTTTTCCAGTGAGGTCATCGGGAAGACAAATCTGTTCGAGTTTTGCCATTGATGCATCCAGGCCGGGAGTCACAATACCATCATTGAGAGGGATTGAGTGAAACCATTTGATTGAGTCCATGCCATCATGGGATTTCTCTCCGGCCATATTCTTCGACGCTTTGATTTTACATATGAGTATATTGATTACAATGAGTCATACACTTCCGCCATTCGTAAGCAAAATCGTGACTGATCAAATCGTGATGCAAATTCCATCAAACCTGAACGCGGCTTAGGCCACACATGTGTTTCATCGTCCTTTGTTCGACTGTGCCAGTTCGTATATACCGAAAGAAGGGCTTCTGTCCACGCCTCTTTATCCTCTGGAGGAAGACATGTGTCGTCAGGCATCAATTCATTGTGTGAAGGGAGATTGGAGCACAAAACGGGGGTACCACTTGCCATTGCTTCGAGTGGAGGGTAACCAAAACCTTCACTGGCACTTGGAAAGAGAAGGGCCTCACATGCATGCCGCATTTGCATAAGTGCGGCACTTGAAAGGTCTCCACCGTGTGAGACCCAATGCGTTACACCGTATTTTTCAGCCAATTGTGATGCAGACGGACCTCCATAAGGGCATGATTCATTCCCAACATGATGTACAGTGATGTTGTTTTTGACTTCAGCATCCAAACCTCCGAGTACCTGACAGATAAACTTGATTCGTTTTCGGGGTGCGTGGCTTCCAACAAGAAGTAAGTGACACGCTTTCGAAAGGTGAGAAGCAGGTGCCAAAACTTCGGTTTTTACTTGATTTTGCGGGTGAAAGGATTTGACATCTAATCCGAGGGGAACGCAAACAGAACGAACATTGGGGAAATGAGTTTGGCAGGAGGTGAGCGTTGCCTGTGAACCACACACCAACACATCAGCCCGAGCAAGACCCGCTCGTAATTTTGAAAGGTCTCTGCGACGATACCAGCGAGGATTTTGTTCTCCAACTTCGATAGACTCATCACCTATTTTGAGAACTTCTGGGAAAAAATGGAACAAGTCGTGAACGGTAACGACCACAGGAAGAGAACACTGTTCTGGAATCAAGTGAGCTTGTTCTTGGTCTGTGACGTGGAGGAGACTGAAATTGTGTTTCTTTCGAAGAACCTTCGCAACGCGTTTTGGGTGAGCATACCAACGTTTGAAAATGCGCGAAAAGGGATTTCTTCTTTTCTTAAACGGATATTCACAGGTGGTCGAACTGGTCCAACCTTGAATATGATGTTGAGCGAGAGATGTAGAGAGATTGTGATGCGCTCCACCGATTCCTGTATTGACTCCCAAAGCACCGCCTCGCACCAGCAACACCTGTTTGGCCATAAACAACCGTAACGGCACGCCTTCTTGAAATGTAAGATGAAACTGTTCAAGTTTGATAGCCTTTCTTCACATCTGAATCAGTGTTAAAATGGAATTAAGTAGTTGAGCACTCAGCGTGGAAATGAGGAGAATTACAATGTCAATTCCGCCACTCAAAGTTCCGCGTGAAGAGTATAACATGGTACGTTCATCGATAGAATCAGCAATTAAAATCGGAGGCGATATCCGCGGCATATTAGGCTCTCAACAAGATCTGAATCCGATGAATAATTTGCACAACGAAGTCTGTCGAGCTGGTGAAGCGTTGAGTGTTTTTGGCTCTCGGTGGACAATTGAAATTCTTTCTGCCCTCTATATCTCAGGCCCTCGAAGATTTAATCAAATGAAAAATTTGCTTGAAGGAATTTCATCTCGAACCCTTTCTGATAAATTGCGCTATTTAGCCGATGAAGGGCTTGTTTCTCGTCAAGTTTCAGATGGACCGCCAATACGCGTGACGTATCTTCTCACCGAACATGGGCGTACGTGCGGTCGACTTCTCTCACCTCTTGTTGCTCATTTGAAAATCCATTTAGG